>CAILAO010000029.1 GCA_903832105.1 uncultured Pseudomonadota bacterium
GGGGTGATGTTCCATTTTGATTGATTTCCTTATTAGTATTGGGTAACTTCGTCGGTCACTGCCCGTTTTTCGAGTGAGCAAGTATTTTTTATGTTATTAGCGACGTAGAGGAACAGATTAGTGCGGTTCTGTTTTGTCACTAGTTTTTTACTGATGTGAGCGAATTAAATGCAGGCTTTGTTGGAAATACTTAAATCAAAATTTTGCATCATCCTTACCCTATTTACTTTTGTTCTTCTCGGGGTTTCGTTTGTGGCAAGTTGGAGAGAAGACCACAGAATAGCAAGCATCCTTCAAGACAAAGGCGCTGCAACGACCTATAGGACCCTAAGGGGTGCATACCAAGGTCCATTGGGTTCTACCAACAGTCAATCTACAGTTGGCAATGCGAAAGTCGAGTCATTCACAACGATAGATTCGAGAGAGGGTGGAAGCGATGTTTGTGTATGCCCAATTTCTAAAATGGTCTTTATTCACAAGAATGGATGCGAGTCGAGATGTCCAAAGTGTCATAGAGACTTTATTAGTGGGATCTATGCGGGTTCGGGTTACCTGAAGACGGCATCTGCATCCGATGCTCAGCTGAAGTTCGTCATAGGAAGTGGAAGTCAACAGAGCCCGATATCTAACGGAAATCGGCAGAACCTGACTTCTGGAAACGCCGGTCAACAGAACGCTCAAACAATTGCCGGGGGACAGCTGAATTCACCTATACCTGACGTACCTAGCTCTGGTGGACAACCCACCGACACTGGGCAACAGAATACAGCGGTTAATACAGCGGCTGCCGGTGGGGGACAACCTTCTACAGCAGCTCCTGACATCGGACAACAAAATATTCCTCCTGTGAGTGGAGAGACAACAAATCCTGCAACACCCCCAGCTCAAGCGGCTCAGGCACAGCCTCCTGCAAGCGCTGGCGGTGGAAATATAGGCACGAAGTAAAGGTTTTTAGGAAGAGGTTAAACACCTAATGGACGAATTGAATAGAAACAAATTTCACGTGATTTTTGGTATAACAATGCTTCTCCTCGGGGGTTATGGGTTTTATGACGAGTGGTATAACGTCCTTGACTTCTTAACCGGGATTGCAAACGTTGGGCTTCTCGGTATAGCAGGCCTGCTGTTCTTTTTTGCGGTCTTTAGAGAAAAATATCGAAAGATTAACTATGCGGCTGGGGGCGTTTTCGTTTTAGTTGGCGCATACGGCTTGTATGACGAGTGGCAAGCGTTTGCCGACTTGTTTTATGGAGTGCTCCCATTCGTATGCATTCTTGTAGGAGCATTGTCGCTAGCGAGCGGACTTAGACAGTTAAAAACTTAGATCGGAGGATAGGTCTATGACACGCGTTATCTTGGGATTATTCTTGCTTGCATTTGGCATCTGGGGACTTTTTGATAATTGGTACTACTTTAAGGATGCCTTCAAGGGGTTTTTGCCACTAGCAATGCTTGCTTTGGCAGCGCTTTCATTTGGTGTTGCGTTTAGAAATGCGAAACTTTTCCATAATGGGGTTCAAGATGAATAAGCATGAGATTGAAGACAACGAACATGATGTTTTGAAAGGTGGTTTAGCTGAGGAGCATCACGGTAGTGATAGCAATAAGGCTTCTTCAAGCTTTTCATTTGACGACATGAACTATGCCTTACATTCTGCCCTTTTAATTTTGGGAAGAATCATGCAAAGGCTCCTTGATGGATATGACAGCCTGTTCGCTATCTCTGAACATGACATGGTAACGCTCCATAAGAATCTCGCCACGCACTATCGAAAAAAAGGAAATTTGGCTAAGGCCATTGAGTCACTAAAAATCGTAACCGATGCAAATCCTGCTGCCCTCAAAGGAAAACTGGGCTTAACCTTGGCTGAGTACTTCATTCTTAACAACAGTTATGACGATGCAAAGCTAATCCTTAGAACTTATATCAAAGCTAATCCAACGTCTTCCGAAGCAATGGTGTTACTTGGCAATATCTTCTTAAAGGAAAATGACATTGATAACACCATCAAATGTTATGAAGACTCGCTGAAGTGCAACGGTAAGAACCATTTTGTGCTTTTCCGGCTCGGAACTCTTTATGACAAGAAAAAGGAGCATAAAAAGGCAATTGATCTGCTAAAGACTGCGGTAACGCTTGCTCCAGAAGAACTTAAATATCATCAGCACCTCGGATTTATCTATGAATCCATAGGGGATCACGCTAACGCGGTGCCCCACTTCAAGAAGGTTATGGAGCTTGAAGGTGAAAAGATGACCCACAAGGTTTCGGGGTAATGTAACCATGAGCGAAACTAATTACATCATCACGAAAGTGTTTGGCGCTGAACTGTTGGAAAAAAAGCCAAACAGCTTTCTTGACAAGCTGCGACAAAAAACAAGGACGATCAGGATTAGGCGGGATGAAGATGGCAATGTCGTAGAAAGTAGAATGAATCATTCTACCAAGCAGTTTTTGATTTATGGTGGCGCTACTTTTATTATTTTACTTCATGCTTTGGGTATCTATTATTACAACAAGATGTGGGTTCTTCAGTTCGATGTAGCGGCCGCTGAAAGTGAGGTTCAGACGAGGTTACAGGAGAGGCATGATTTATCCGAAAACCTTACAAAGATCGTGACGGGCTACGCCAAGCATGAAGAAAAAATCATGGTGGATGTCTTAGCTTCCAGAGGCGTCCCGCTCAATCCCGAATCTATGCCTGAGTCGATGAAGAAAATGGGGCAGATGTTATTGGGAGAAGGTTTTTCCGCAAAAACTTTACCAAAAGACCTTGTATCAAAAATGTTAGCTTTGGCTGAACAGTATCCTGACTTAAAGTTAAGCCAGAATTTTCTGAAGGTGACTGATGCCATCGTCGAGATAGAAAAGGCAATTACGTTAGCTCGCATCAAACATATCAATGCTACGAATCAATTTACGACGATCCTGACGACTTTTCCAAGTAACCTTTTTGGCAGACTGTTTGGATTTAAACCAAACCCGTTTTTTAAGGCAACCGATGAAGCAGAAAATTTCAAACCTATCGATTATTAGAAATTACTATTTAGTAATTATCGTGTTCATACTGGCGTGCATATATGCCTGGTTTTCTGCCTATAACTCCGCCACGATAACCGGAAATCTGTGTGGGGTCTTCTTCCTCCTGGGGAATACCTACGTACCGGTAAAACGTCTTAGGTACTGGATAACCAGGAAAGATATTTCTGAAGAGATGAATATGCTGCTGGGTTTCCATTGCTTGCTTAATATTACTGCTTTTTTTTTATGTGTCCTTCATTGCTACCTGTCCAACTGGGTGAATATATGGCTCAAAGCCTCGACGGTTCTTATGGGTTGGCTGGTTCTCGGTGGATTTTTCTTAAAGTATAAGTATTCACCGTTGATCAAGAAGGGCGTTTATTTTTTGCATTCTCAGCAGTTTGTGTTTTTAGTTTTGATCTATTGTTTGCTGAAAGGCCATTACGTTATTTAAACGGAGAGTCGTCCGAAAGGTGCAAAAGGATACCACAGTAAAGCTGTTAAGTGACAAGTGCGAAGCATGTGTCAGATCCGTTGGGTTTATCTCCGTCGGTGGTAATTTATCCATTGCATTCATTAAGGTTTTTTTGGGATTAATTGGCGGGAGTCATGCCCTTTTTGCTGATGGTATACACTCGTTTGCTGATGCTGGCTGTTCTGTGGCCATGGTTATCAGTCTTCGAATCACAAAAAAACCCCATGACACCCAATATCCTTACGGCTACCACAAGGTTGAGTTTATCACTGCCGCCGCTATGTATGGCGTTCTCTTTGTGGTGGGTATCGCTATTTTTATAAGTGGAGTTCACCATATTCTTCACCATGTGAGGGTTTGCCCCGATCTGGTGACAATTATTGGTGGACTTATTTCGCTCGTCGTCAATGAGATGATAGCCAGGCAATGCTTCTGCTGTGGTCATCTGGTCAATAGCCCATCCATGATTGCTAATGCCCACGAGTGTAGATCCGACGCATGGGCCTCGGCTGCCGTACTCGCGGGAATAATCGGTGCAAGATTAGGTTGGAGCTGTTTGGACCCATTTGCGGCCATTCTCGTTAGCATTCTTATTTTTGAGCTTTGTATTAAGCACCTCATTCGTTGTGGAAAAGGTCTTTTGGATCATTCTTTGGGATCGCAAGAAATAGGGTTGATCACGTCGGAAATCTTTAAATACCCGGGCTTTAAAGTAAGAAGAATGAGAACAAGAGAGCTGGGCCAAGAGGTAGCCGTTGAAATTGACTTGGAAGTCGATCGGAACAGTCAATTGAAGGACTTGGAAGTCGTTCGGAGCAAGTTGAAAAAAAGCATTCTGCAATCCCTTGGAAGGCTTGGTGAGGTCACTATTTACTTCACTCCACAAAGGGGGAGTTCGCAGTTGACCTGAAAATTTCGGGGAGCGGTGGAAAGAAACTATGGAAAACAAGGAATTTTGCATTAGAGACCATAAACTGTTGATTATTGCTGTCGTGGCAATCTTGATTGTGGTTATTATATGGGCCGTTTATCAGCAGATTTACCAACCCGCAAGTGGTTGCATGGCTGGCAATCGAGCTTTCGCGCAACGCGTTGCAGCCCCAGCCGCAAATGGAATGATTCCCATCAGCATCGGGCAAGCAGTGCCACATGCCAATTATGGTAACAATTGCATGCAGTGTCATGTTCTGAATGGAACAGACCAGAAACCTGCAATCAATGCGATGCCAATCACTACTACGGCTACGATGCCACACCCCTACTGGGGGGAATGTTCAAAATGCCATAAGATTTTGCCATGCCCAGGAGGAGGACAGGGACGTAATGTTGCTCTCACTACTGGGGCGGTGTCAGGACGAAATCTGATGGGCGCCGAGCTTTTGACAGTTACACCGGAATTGGCGGCACAGTATAAAATGCCTACAAAAGGGGGGGTGCTCGTCAATGTGGTCGAAAGAGGATCCACTGCCGAGACTGCTGGCTTTCAACAAGGCGACATTATTATCTCTATCGATAATCAGACCGTAGATCATGTGTCCACTTTGACCGGTTTTCTCCTCACAAAAGTTGATGGTGACAAATTGAAGTTCAAGGTGATGAGGGATGGAGGAAAAACCCTCAATATCAAGATGACGTTTTCTACAGCGGATTTTGGAGGAACGATTGGAACGGATAGCATTGGAATCTTGGCTGCTTCGAGTGATATCAATGGGCCAGTTGCTTACAGCCTTAACAATGCAACTTACTTAATTGTATACAACGTAGCAAACGATACCTTTGAAAGCATAAGAAACCCAAACAGGGGGCTGACGAATAGCGAAGTATCTGACTGGATAAAAACTAAAAATGTCGGCGCAGTGGTCGTGGGCAATCTTAGCGATACCGATCTGCAAAATTTAGCCAACTCAAACGTCAAAGTCTACTCTGGTGTTTTTGGTAATGTGAAGGATGCTGTCATCCTTTTTAAGCAGGGTAATCTCGTTGAAAACCAGAGTGCCACTGCTTCTCAAGTAGGGATCAACTTACGGGATATTAATACGATCGCTATCCCTGCTAATTATCCGGATCCTTCGGCCAACGTGGCCACAAATTTTGCCACGGCTAAATACTTTATTGTGGTGGAGCTTGATCAGAACAAATATGAGGTCAAGACTAACCCCACTTACAACGATATGAGTGCTGGAGGAATTCGATCGACACATTTTCTGGTCGATGAACAGGTTGATGCCGTAGTTGCAAGCAGCGTTGAGATTAATGCGTTAACGGAAATGAAGAACCTCAATATGCATTTTGCGAGATGTGGAAATTCAACCGTGGGCGACGCAATCATGGCCTTCAAGAATGGAAAACTGAGGTTGGAATTTTGACGTATGGATAAGACTTATTTTGTAATTTGTAAAGAGACCAAAACGATGATGACCCTGCTGGGGATTCTCGTTGTCGTAGCTGCTTTATTTGTCATTTTTGGGTGGGGACAATCACCTAATACGGTCGGAAGACAATCCCCCCAATTTCCTATCAGCACGTCTGTTGGCGCTCAGGTTACTAACATAGATAGATGGAATCAGGATGCTTTAGGACTTAAAAATAGGACTGGCGTCATCATATATTCTGTCACGACTGGCAGCGTTGCCGACCAAGCTGGATTACAACATAACGATGTCGTCTACAACATGGCCAATAGCGAAATAGAGAACACCGGTGATTTCAGGGAGATGACGAACTCGCTTGTTTCAGGGAAGAAATATGAGATCAGAATTTATCGTGCTGGAAGAAAGCAACGTCTTAACTTCGTGTATACCCCCGCGCCAACCGCACAAGGTGTCGCTGCCGTAACGAAAGAGACGGTGACGTGGATGGGCGCTGATGTACAAAACATCGACCCACTCCTTCAGAAACATTTCGGGTTTACGAGTTCGGACGGCGCCATTGTGAGTTTCGTAGAGCCAAAAACACCTGCCGATGCTGCTGGAATGCAGCAAGGAGACGTGATTCTGGAATTTGACGGGCGGAGGGTCAAACACATTTCCGATCTTCAACGCTTTATTCAGTCAAGACAGCCAGGAGAGAAGGTTCAGATTTCTCTTCTTAGAGGTGGGGGGGCAGGAAGGATTATCACGCCTTTTGTAATTTTGACGAGCAAGCCGCTTAAAGTCGAACAGAAGCCAGCTTATTTACCTCCTCCATCGGTTGAAGTTGAGGCTACATGGATCGGTTTAACGCTGGAGCCTATTACTAGGGTGGAAGCGAAAGATCTCGGTCTTTCCCCTGGCCAAAGCGGCATGGTCATCGAAGCAATCACAAAGGATTCTCCCGGGGCTAAAGCTGGTATGAGAATTGAAGACGTGATTTTGAGTGTCAATGGAAAACAGATCAAGGGTCTGCAAACATTTGAGGCCAGCGCGGGAAATGCTGAGGGTGCGGTTCTTGATGTGCTTAGAGGAGGCAGACGTCTTTATGTGACTATTCCTCCTCCGAAACCGTTTATCCAGAAAAACGCAGGTAATCTAAGACAGGTTGCCATGCAGGATCCATCGCAAAGACTTGTTGCCGTGGGTTCTTATGGAACAGATTTGTTCGCTCAAGTCTACCCAACGTTTGAAAAAGCACCATACATCTTGATCTATAACCCCAGCAATGCGTCGTTGGAGGCTATCAAGAATCCTGACCTATCAAATCCCGACGTAGTCTGTCGCTTGGTTATCCAGAGGGGCGCAGGTGTGGTGCTTACCGGCAATATCGACACCAATTGTCAATTACTATTTGCATCGGAAAATATCACGGTTTATCCGGGAGTATTTGGTTATTTGTATAATGCCATCAAAATGTACAAGAGCGGGCAGTTGGTGGCAAGTAATGTTGACGTAAGTCAAGGGCCATAAGATCGATGAACTACGATAAAATAACCAGCATACTAGAAAAACATCCGTGGATCACCATAGTCATGGCTTTTGTTGTTGTGTCGCTTTGTCTTCTCATCTTGTTTACAAACTATGGACAAAAGACAGATACCACCAAGATGATGACCAAGCCCGCGAAGCCCGTGTTGTTAATTGAAAACAACCAAACTACGCGTATGCTGACACAGAACCAGCAGACGAACCAAAACAATCTTTTGCCGCATCAGCGGCCGCTGCTTAGTTCGTTGACCGAGGTACAATGCAGTGTTCATCAACATCGGTTTATTCCGCTTTGTCCGAGATGCAATGTTCCTCTTGAGTTCGTGAGTGGAACTACTTTTCAGTGTCCGAATTGCAAGCAAAAGACTGAGGTCATGTGCCCTGTTTGTGGCAAACCAATGGAATTGGTACAAGGACCTGCCGCTAACTCGGACGCCATGTATTATTGCCCAATATGTAAAAAAGAGGTTATTCCAAACTGGGAAAAGAATGGGACCCCAATATGTCCTTACTGTAATAACCGCGTGAGGCTGAATTAGGAGATAAGTGAATATGATTAAGATTATTATCGCAATTATTGCCTGTTTTCTCGCAGTAATGTTTTTTATTCAAAATTCAGACCAAGTGGAATTTGTTCTTTTTATCGGTGGTCCTTTAAGGATTAGACTGATTTTTCTTCTTTTAACGTTTTTTATCATTGGTTATGCAACGTCTTTTCTTCTTCGTCTAGCAAAGGAAAATCAACTCAGAAAGCAAATAAGGGCTCTAAAAAACGGGAAGTCTTCCGCTAATCCGAAGAGTCCAGGTTAAAGGTTGAGGTGGTCATTGGATCGCGTTCCTGAAAAGTGTTATAAATGCAGAGATCTTACTGTCACGGTTCAGTTTGCTGGTACGATTATTTTAACCATCCTGAAACTTTATGTTGGAATTGTCGGAAATTCCAAGGTGATGATCGCGGATTCCTTGCACTCGGCTTCAAATATTGGAACTGCCTTTGCTCTTTCCATGAGCAAAAAATGGAGCGGAAAGCCTGAAAACGAGGGATACCCCTACGGTTATGGAAAGGTGGAGTTTCTCATTTCAGGAGTTGTGGGTGTCGTTATCATAGTAATGGGAATTATTCTGCTTTGGACTTCTGTTGGCCAAATCCTTCATCAAAGGATCTCGACCCCCCCTAGTCTTATGGTTATTGCTGTTGCTGTGATTTCGGTCCTAGTGAACGAAATCTTATATCACTATCTTCATTGCGTTGGTAAACAGTTTAACAATTCCGTGATGCGGAGCAATTCGTTGGCTTTGAGAGCTGATAGTCTGACTTCGCTGGTTGTAATCGTGAGCGTAATTGCTGCAAATCTCGGCTTTCCCCGTGTTGATCCACTTGCGGCCCTGATCATTGTGGGGGTTCTCCTGGTCATGGGTGCAAAATGTGTTATTGAGTCCTCCAGTAGCCTGATGGATAAATCGATTCCAATTGAGTTACGAAGAAAAATGATTGAACTGGCAGAAGAGATCGAAAGCGTGAGGGTGAAGGGAATAAAAGCGCGCTTTGTGGGATCAAAGATTTGGGCGAACCTTGACATTATGGTTGGCGGCAATCCAACCATCGAAGAGTTCGATCAAATTGCTTTACAGGTGAAAAAGAACGTTTTGAATTCGAATGAGTTGATTGAAAAAGTTTTTGTTGGTTATGATCTATGCTAGATGGTGTTATATCGACATATAAAAGAGTAAGCACGCTGCGGAAAGAAGGCAACTTTTTTACGACCTTCTACTTTTTTCTGCTTTTAGCGTGGTGTCTTTATTTGAATTTTTGGCGAACTACCTTTTACTATAACCTGACTCCCGTCATAACTATTCAGAAATTATTTTCGCAGGGCATTGTTGTTGCAATTTTGCTTTTTGTTTTTATTGCAATTTATAAAAATCGGTTGAGCCAAACCTTAGCATTTTTAACTGGTTGCATTGCGATGCTGGTCTGTGGAGGGGTTATCGGTTTCTATGATTTGACGACCGCACTTCAAAGCGTTAACATTGATACCCTCTCGCTACTCTTTGGTATAGGACTTATTTCCGTGGTGTTGGCTGAATCTAACATCTTCGATTGGATTTGCCGTCGTGTGCTGGAAAGATTTGGCACGAGTAATTTTGCATTATTCACGGCACTCTGCCTTTTGACTTATTTTATATCGTTTTTTGTCAATAATCTAACTACAATACTCCTAGTTTTACCCATCACAGCCACAATTGCGAAAGCGCTTAAATTAAATGTGATGCCATTCGTGGCGGGAGAAATCATAGCTTCAAATTTGGGTGGGGCTTCAAGTATGTTGGGGGATTTTCCCAACATGTTGATCGCGACACAAATGAATGTCCCATTTTTCTCGTTTATTCAGTACATGATGCCCATTTGTCTCATCAACCTCGCAATTATGTTCGGTTACTTCCACTCAAAAGTTGATTTTGGAGATCATCCAAACGACAAAGCAACAATCAAATTGCCAGACGTCAAGATCAAGAATCAGAGGGAACTGCGCTTGCAGCTAGCAATATTTGCCCTGATGATTGTCCTTTTCATGTTCAGCACAGTTCATGCTGGACTCCTTGCGCTTTGTGGAGGCTTCTCTATCTTTCTACTTTCAAGCAACAGGGAAGAAATAGTTCGAAAATTCAGGCATCAGGATATTCGTTTTTATTTCCTTCTCTTCGTACTGGTGGGAGGAGTGAAAGCCTCGGGTCTTCCACAAACGGTTGCAAGTGCTCTTAGTTACTTTTCGGGTGGAAGCTCTTTTATACAATGTGTACTTTTGATGTGGGCGGCGTGCGGCTTAACAATGTTTCTAAACGCCGGACCGACAACAGCGCTCTTTTTACCAATTTTTTTGGGTGCTAGTGGAGCGATACCCGATAAGTTGATCTTCTGGGCACTATCTTTGGGCGTGTGTGCCGGTTCAAGTGGATCGTTGACAGGTGCCACAGCAGGACCAGTAGCTTTTACCTTTATGGAGAGATTTGAAGGGAGTCGTCGGGGCTCATTGCATAAAAGGACTTTCAAGGAATATCTACAGTACGGTTTACCGATAGCTTACGTGCAGCTAATGGTGTCAACGATTTATATAACAATCTTATTTTTGGTGAGGCGATAAATGAACCCTTGTACTAACTGCGAATTTAGGGGTTACAATCCTGATATATGTGCTCTGCATTTAAAGCATTTGGAGAAGGTGGGTCCTTGTGAAGGCCATGTGAGTAAATTGACTGTGGCAAAAGAAAGGGCTACTCATTGGGGGATGAAAACAGCGGTTGGTGCGGGAATGGGAGCTTTGGCTGTCACGACCAGCACCGCTCTTCTTCCGCTAATGGGAGTTGCTGTGTTGGCTCATTCGGTTGCGGTCCAAGTCTCTGCAGGGATTCTGGGATACGGAGCTGGCTTTTGGGGATATAAGGCAAAGAAAAAACATAAAACGGCTTGAGGAGAAAAGTTATGAGTGAAGAAAGAGATATGTTTTTGGGGACATCAAAGACCTCGGAAATTTCTGTGGCCCCGAAAGCCTCGAAGACGGTAGGTCGAAGTGCAGTGCCAGAATCAAAAGGGGGGGGGCGAGGACTTACAAAAATTGCCCTGAAAACTACTTTGGGGGCTGGGATTGGTGTTATTGGGGGGGTTCTTGGATCCATTATAGCCGTTCAGGCTCTCGAGATGGCCGTTCCGGCGCTCTTAATCACAAAGGCTGCTGGAGTCATTGGCGGAACCGCTGGAATGCTGTTTGGACTAAATAGCACTGAGAAAGAAAGGGCGAAAGCTCGAAAGTCGCTATCTAATTTTTAAAATATTGAAACTGTCTGAGGAGATTAGTGATGGGAGACGTCAAGTGTCCTTTTTGTAGTGGCGAGATGGAGATCGTAGAGGAACATAAACATAACAGAGGCATTGCTGCGACGATTATTCTTCTCGGGTTTTTGTCATTTTTCACTATCAACGTTCTTCTGGGGGTTTTTCTACTTATCATCGGTCTCTTTATGGCCTTTGCCGAGAGAGAGTACTGGCATTGCACCGCATGTAGCTCTGCGATTGAAAGACTTAAAAAGTAAACCGAATGACAGAGGTGAAAGATGTGGGTTTTTCTTGGTCGTGTCGTGCTTATTCTTGGCGCCTTCGCTTTAGGCAAACAGGTCCTTAATGAACGCAAGAAAATTGATCCGCTCAAGCTCTATTCAATTCCAACCGTATCTCGTCTTCTCGGCATAAAAATTGAGGAAGTTGATGAACTTGTAAAAACAGGCCGACTCGCCGTCAAGGAGGTTGGGGAGAAAAGTTTCGTGTTGGGGAAGGACTTGCTGCGATTTTTGAATTGAGTCGGTCCGACCATGGGAGGAATTGAATTCTCTAATGTATAAGATATCTGATCAATGTAGGAAGTGTGGACTTTGTAGTAAAAGGTGCGTTCATGGTGCAATCGTTGGGCGGATAAAAGAGTCCTTTGCAATTGTAGAAGATCGCTGCAAGCAATGTGCGATGTGTTACCATGTGTGCCCTTTTGGTGCGGTTTTGAAAGATGGGGCGTCAAGACCGGCGAGTGGAAATAAAGAGAGGGTGATTAAAGCCAGGATAAACAAAGGTGAGTGCATTGGTTGCAGAAACTGCTTTCTTAATTGTCCTAATCGGGTGATTAAATACGAAAAATCTTTCTTCTCCTCTGGCCATTGCGTTGTCCTGGAAAAGTAATGCCAAGGTTGCGGTTTTTGTCTGAAAATGTGTCTAAACGACTGTATCAAAGTTGTGTCGGTAAGTATTGAGTAGAGCAGAATTTTTGAGAAGATGGGGCGGGTAGATTGCTGTGTTTGATTTGCAAACCATGTTTCTTTTTTTGTTTGGATTGTTTGTTGGAACAATCGGAACCATGCTGGGCCTGGGAGCTGGCTGGGTCCATGTTCCATTTTTCCTACTTGTTTTCGGATTCACGCCACAAGACGCTATCGGAACATCGCTAGGGATAATTTTTTTCAACACGTTGGCGGGTTCCATCGTGTACTACCATAGGAAACAAATGGACTATGGCCTGGCGAAATCGCTTGCACTTGCTGTTCTTCCCGGTGCGATCTTTGGCCCATTTATCGCACAAAGATTTGATTCCATGGTTTTTTCATTTCTCTTTTCTTTTATATTATTTCTTATTGCATATTATATGTTTTTTGGGGGAGGTGGCTTCCGGCTTCTGCCAGAAAAGAGATACTCGAGCATTCGAACTGTGACCGACGCTTCCGGCCACGTGATCTCGTACAAAACTAGTTTGGAACTTGGTGTTATCGGGACGGTGGTTATTGGGTTTTTCTCAAATATTTTTGGGGTGGGTGGTGGTATTATCCACATTCCGTTCCTTATCTTGGTGCTAGGGGTCCCAACACATATAGCCCTCGGAACTTCCCACTTTCTGCTATGCATTTCTTCATTTGTTGGAACGTCGATTTATTTTATGATGGGAAACGTAAAAATTGATTTTATGATGCCGATGGCTTTAGGGGCGATACTGGGGGCGAGGATAGGAGCAGGCCTTTCAAGCCAAATTGATGAGGCTATTTTAAAAAAAGGACTCGCCATTATTGTGCTTTTAGTGGCCATCAAGATGCTCTTGAATGGATTTAGCTAGTTTTTGGCGCGAAAACGCCAAAAATTAGGGCGTGTACTCAATTAGCTTGAAAGCTTTGTCAATCTTAGGTTTCATCTTAATCTTCGACTTATAACTTTGACGTGATCTCTTTCTAAAAACTTTAGCTTTGACTCTCACGCTGCACTCAATATAACCGCTTAATAATATACATTTATTTTCGTAGACGCTCAGGGACTAAATTGCTGTGGGTGCGTGATGTTGAGGACGATACTTATTTCAGAAGTCCACCCATTTCCTTGCTATAGCTGCACAGATTATTGATTTTCTTCCGAAAGGAAATGCAACCCTGAATGATCAACTCCGCCGCTCTTCATTATCCATTGTTTTGAATATCGCAGAAGCTACAGGAAAAACTTCACGATCTGATAATCGTCGCTATTTCGCAATAGCAGGTGGCTCAACGCTTGAATGTGCTGCCGTTTTAGATGCCTGCAAAATTCTGAAGCTTGCTGATTTCGCTTTGATCGATGAAGGTAAAGAGTGCATCATTGATATA
>CAILAO010000030.1 GCA_903832105.1 uncultured Pseudomonadota bacterium
ATGGCGAAGGCTGCTGCGGTAGCCGATTCGATCGTTGATTCAGTCACGAATATCGCGCCAAGTCAAAATGCAGTCTATGATGCCCTTGCGGCAAAACAAGCATCAATCACCACTTCAACGGATCTAAGTTTAAATTCAATCACCACCAACGCGGTAAACGCAATCACAGTTAATCCAAGCGTCTCAACGGGCGAGATTAAACTTAAAGAACTTTCTGTGAACGGGGTAAATTTTGTTGGATTGAAAGCGCCAGGAAGTATCACTTCTGATCTCACTATCACACTTCCAGGAAGCGCTGGAACTAACGGGCAGTTTCTTAAGACCGAAAAATTGGGAGCTGTTCCGACGTCATTCTACAACATCGAACTTCCAAACTTGCTGAGGATGGCAAGTTGCTTGACAGACATTACCACCCATCAACCACAGCTAATTTAAATCATTGAGTTAATTGCTAAGACAAGCCATTGATTCGTTGACAAATGTGTCGAAATGGCATTTATTCTTAAGATCATATCGATCTTTAATGAGGAGGCACGGATGAGACATTCGGCGCAGCAGGGCGAACGTCGCTTAGGAGTTTTCGATGCTACCATGATTATTGTTGGTTCGATGATCGGATCCGGCATTTTCATTGCGCCGTCGATTATGGCGGGATGGGTTCAGTCACCTGGCCTTTTCTTAGGTTTATGGGCTTTTGGGGGTATTTTTACGTTACTCGGGGCGCTGTCCTATGGCGAGCTTGCTGCGATGTCTCCTAAGGCGGGAGGGCAGTACGTCTTTCTACGTGAAGCTTTTGGTCCCTTTCTCTCGTTCCTATTCGGTTGGACCCTCTTTCTTGTGATCCAGACGGGCTTTAATGCAGCGGTCTCAATCGCCTTTGCAAAATACTTAGGTGTTTTTTTTCCAAGCCTCGCAGAAGCAAACGTTATTTTTTCTTTCGGAGGGTTTGCGATTAACACCGCGCAACTGATTGGCTGTATTGTACTCTTTTTGTTGACAGCCATAAACTGTGCGGGAATTCAGCACGGAAAATTCGTTCAAAACTTTTTCACGGTGACAAAAGTCCTAGCTTTGTTGGTGCTCATCATCGTTGGGTTTGCAGTTTGGAAGGCTGGACGAATCGCTTTTGGTGGGATGTTTGATGTGACCCTTGGACCTAAAGCTGCTGGTATGGTGTTCATGGCCGCGTTAGCCGTTCCTTTGTCAAAGGCCCTGTTTGCCTACGATGCTTGGAACACAGCAACATTCGTAGCAGAAGAAGTGCGAAGTCCCGAGAAGTCTATTCCTAAGGCGCTATTTTGGGGTACTTTACTTACAACGATTATTTATATTCTAACCAACATGGCATACATCGTGACTCTTTCTCTCCCCGCTATGGCTGTGGTGAATGAAAACCGTATAGGCCAGGTAGTCGGCCAGATGCTGTTTTTCGGTGATATCGGTAACACTCTTATTATTCTTGCGATACTTATTTCAACCTTTGGGTGTGTGAATGGACTTATTTTGAGTGGAGCAAGGGTTTGTTATGCCATGGCTCGTGACGGTCTTTTTTTTCGTTCATGTGCCAAGCTCCATCCGACGAGGAAGACCCCAGTTAAGGCGCTTATCTACCAAGGTATTTGGTCGGGGGTTCTCGTCCTTACCGGTTCATACAATGAGCTGTTAACCTATACGACCTTTGCTGCGGTTCTCTTTGGTGCTCTAACGGTTTTTGGAGTTTTTGTATTACGTGTCAAGCAACCCGCCAGACCAAGGCCCTATAAATGTTTTGCTTATCCGCTGACTCCAGCATTATACCTTTTGATTGCGATTCCTTTTTTAATCTATGTTGTAGTTGGTGATCCGGTTTCGACAGGACTTGGGCTAATGCTTGTCCTCACAGGCGTGCCCGTCTATTATTGGTGGCGAAGGTCGATGAAGGCTTCTGAGATGGCTCCAGATGAGTTGGCGATCAGGAATTCTTCAATTTAAACACGAATTCCGCAAATTTGTTAACGATCGTTTTGGCTGAATAATTGTCAATCACGTATTGACGACCCAACATTCCCATTTCGCACGTCTTGCCCGGGTTCGTAAGAAATTGTTGCAACGCTGCGGAAAAAGTTGCAGCATCACGATAAGAGTAACCTCCATTGCTGGCCATGGCATGATCGCGGGTTACTTCACAAAGCTCATTGACAAGAACCGGTACTCCCTGGAGCCAGGACTCCATCAGAACGATAGAAAAACTCTCCATCAATGACGGCATGGCGAGACAAAGCGCACTAGTGTATGCGTCGTGTTTATCTTGATCTGAAACGAATCCGAGATCGATGATGTCAGGATATTGTTCGCGCGGGTATTGAAGGTCGCCTTTTCCAATGATGACGAGTTTAAGTTTGTTTGAGTGAGCGGCGTTTTTCTTATATTCAAGAAAGTATTGCACGAGTGTTGGTAGACCTTTTCCTTCAATCTTCCGACCGGCGTATAAAACGAAAGGATCTTGGATGTTAAATTTTGATCGGAAGCGGCCTAGGTCTCCTTTTGGAGGATTAATGTCGACGATGACCCCAAAGGGAAATTGTCTTGCCTGAGGAATTTGATAAATTCTATTCGCAAGGCGGCGCTCGGCTTCAACGTGAAAAAACACCGCTCGGGCCTTATTCATCATGTTTCTATAGAGGCGCATGTAAGCATAGCGCTCGTTGTGAAGACAGGGAATGATGATTGCTTTCCCGGGAACTTGAAGGCTTCCTTTGTAAGTCGTGCCAAACATATAGGGGATAAAAACGAAAAAGTCGTAATCGTCATAACACGCGCGTAAATAGCGATAAAGCGATTGACTATGAACCATATGCCTCATGTAAAACCATTCTTCAAAGATTGACAGCGGGGAATGGGGTTTTCCTGCTCGCCAGAGATCGTCGACAGTTTGAGGCATCAATTTACGCAAATTAATTTTATGAAAAAGGGAGCGATTGATTGGCTCCGCTTTAAATCGATAGACGTCGATACCGTCGTCATCACAAATGGCTTCTTCGTAGAAGTTTTGATTCCAGTCCGTGGAAAACTCTTTCAAAGCCGTTGTGAGCACGTCAACTTTGATGTCAGGACGGTGCTCCTTTAAAGCTTGTACGAGACTCCTGCTGGCGGATTCGGCTCCACCGCCTAAAAGCTTTCCATACCAAGGGATGACGAGGCCAATACGTAATGCATGTGAAGGGGTTTCCTGACGGGTCTTTGTCTTAAGAATCGGATGTTTTTCGCTGTGTTGCCAAACACTTTTCAGCAGGGACATGAAATAACCCTTTCGATCGTGAAACTTACGTGTTTTGATGTTCGAAAAAAGCTTTTAGGGTTTGATCCAAACAAACATCAAACTGCTTTTCAAGGGCTGGCCACGCAAAATGTTCAGCTCTTTTTTTCGCCTTTTCCCTTAGAGAAGAAGAAAGATGAACATCTGACAAAACAGCTTTGATCGTTGCAACTGTGCCTGGCCAGTCATATTTGTCGATGAGAAGCCCACCGTCGCCAAGAGTTTCGGGCACTGCCGTTGAAGTGTGAGCAATAATAGGAAGTCCAAAAAACATGGACTCAACAAGTGGTACGCAAAAACCTTCATGATCGCTTAAGCATAGAAAAAGATCGGCATTGCGATAGTAAGTGGTCATACTGGAGTCATCAACAGAACCTGGAGCAAGAACATCACAATTATGATAACGATCGCTTTCAGGGCTCATGTCAACGGAGAGGTTGAGAGATTTTGCAAGATCTAGGAATTGACTTGGATATTTAATCATATCTCGACTGCCGACCAAAACAAGACGAATCTTGGGGTCAACATATTCATGAAGAAGTTTCAGCAAAAAAAGGAGATCGTGTTGAGCCTTATTAGGTGCAAATCGCCCAGTGAAAAGGATGTTTTTTCTACCATCTTTCAGTCGTAGAGCAAGCTCTTTTTTTTCGGGAAGATCGACCAATTTTCTGTAATCTCTAAGAAGAGGGAGAACCAGAGGTTCCTTGAAACCATAGTCAACAAATTCCTGTGCGTTAAAATAGGAATCAGCCCAAGTGAAGTGCGTAAAAAGCCTCATCACTGGATGGACGACAAAACCAAGCTTGGTTGTTTCAAAATACAGTTGATAATCAGTATCTTTAGCGAAAAATCTAGGCGGCGTTATATTATGATAATGAGTTACATTGAATGCTTCGGCTTGATAGGTGTAAAAAGGCACCGGACAACCAATAGAATGATGATAGATAGATATGGCATTTTTGATTTTTGAAAAACGGGAATAGTCTTGAACATGACAGCATTTTCCCTCTAACGAGGGATGCCAGTTTTGTGTAAAAACTGCATTTTCAATGCCGCGATTTGTGAGAAGTTTCTCGATATGCTGAACTTCTGTTCCGATGGCATCACGGTGCGTATAGGTTGGAAGAAGTTGATCGATGCGGGGCAGTTTTTTCATGACGGCCTGGTCCCACGATCCCGCTCGTCTAACTTTTTTTCAAGTTCCGCAATGCGGTCTTCTAATAGAGCTACGGTAACCCCCATTCTCCAAACATAAGTATTAAATAGAGACTGTCTCGTAAGATAGGGCTTCAGGATGAAGGTTACGAACCTTATTACGGTGTTTTTTGTAAAGGAAATCAGCGTTCCAACAACCGGACGATGATTCCAAAACTTGATTGGCCTTGTAGTATCGATAAGGTTGGACATTTCGTAGAGAAAAGAACGTGTGAGTGACAGGTCCTCAAGTTTGAATGGAATATCCTCGTAAATAAAAGGATCCCGCAGGCGTTGCCATTCGTCCACTTTCTTCTCTATGGCAAGCACTTCGGATTGGGAGAGAGAAAACTGATTCATTTCAATCTTACCGTCTATCTAATTCAAGCATCTGTCATCTTCATACAACTTCTGGCATATCTTTACATTACAAAACGCGCCACCAGATTGGAGGAAAAGATAACCTAACCTTCGAAAATCTGCAGCCAAAAAATGCGTTCCAGGTTCTATCTTCTTGAGATTCCTTCGTTTTGTCATTTTTACTTCAGGGATTCGGCGAGGACCAGCGCCGTCAAGCGCCTGTCCCCACCGGTCCCCTAATAAATATTTGACAGAACCTTGGAAAAACTAGGCTTACCTTACCTACTCCTCCGGTAATTAACCGAGAAGTTTCAGCGCGATTTGCGGTTGCATGTTGGCAGTGGCCAACACGGCAGTACCGGCTTGTTGTAAGATGCTGTTTTGCGTCATGAGAGCTGTCTCTTCCGCAATGTCAGTATCTCTGATACGGCTGCGCGCTTCGCTCAAGTTCTCAGTCTGAATGGACAAGTTCTTGATTGTTGAGGTAAACCTGTTTTGAATCGCACCAAGATACGCTCGGTATTCATTAACTTTCGTGATGGCAAAGTCCAGAGACGAAATGCTCGTCTGAGCTCCTTGCTTGGTAGCTACTCTGCTCCCGTCCTCACCTTTTCCGAGTTGTAGGCCGCCATCCGTGTAAGCATTCAGGTTTTGCAGATCAATCTTGATGATGTTCGTTGGATTGAGCTGGTCAATGGCGTCAGTATCCGGGAAATAGTCTTTACCGACTTGGATCTCGAGTGGATACGTTGGCACTCCTGCAGCTAAATCCGCGGCGAGGTTCTCTGCGCCGCCCGATAGAACGCGGGTACCGTTGAACTCGGTTGAGTTAGCAATACGATCGATTTCATCTTTTAGAGCGAGGTATTCTTTATCTAGGAATCCCCGTTCCGTGTCGCCGATCGTGTCGCTGGCTGATTGAATTGCTAATTCTCTCAAGCGAACTAGCATGTTTGTTGTTTCCATGAGACCGCCCTCTGTGGTTTGGACAAGAGAGACACCGTCCATGGCATTCCGCTTGGCTTGATTGAGGGATCGAATGTCTGCTCTCAAGTTTTCGGAAATCGAGAGGCCTGCCGCGTCATCGGCTGCTCTGTTGATCCGTTCGCCTGAAGCTAACTTCGACATGTTGCCTTGCAGATCTGTGGTTGAGAGAGATAACCTTCGTTGTGCGTTGAGTGAAGCAATGTTGGTTCTAATTCTTAAGCCCATTTTTCGACCTCCTGTCAAAATGATATGAACACGTCATGTGATTCATGTATGTTGGTTCGACAAAGCGGATGAAAAGTTTAGAACTTTTTTTAAGATATTTTTTAACACTTTGATATTAAAGGATTATATTTTAAGGTAGGTGGGACCTTTTTGCCTAGACCCTAGTTACTCGGACTGAATAGTGTCTCTCGCGGATAGTTCCTCAAGCGATATAAAGCCTTTGTCAGAAGGGTTTCGCTGGTTTGAGCGAGATTGATACATATACCACAGGGACACATTGATTTTAGCGGCCTCTATAAGAGGAATTGATCGCGGTCGCTCGGTGTCCTTGGTATTATCGGAAGCTTCGCTGATTTCCTTTTGAATCTCTTGGGCTAGCTGTTTTGCGAAGTCAACTTGTTTCAATTTTACAAAGGGATCTCCTTGGATCTTTTTGATCTGTTTTGGGCGGCTATTAACAATAACATAAAGAAGCCAAGAATCTTTTATCAAGTCAGGCGCGACGATGATGCCATGTTCTTCAAGTAGTGAATTGAGGGGGGAGGGTGTTTCTAAGACAGAAGCGTTTTTTAACAGTCTAATTTCCTTGGAAAGCTGTCTTCTTTTTTTCCAATTCAAGAGATAGGTTAAGGACCAGCGTTTTTTCCTTAATCGACTAAGATCGCTTTTAAATGACTTTTGGAGGAGAGAGGCGAGAGCTGGCTCATAGTCTTTTGAGAGGATAAGTCCCTTGCTATCGTGACGTCCTTGCCAGAGTTTTGCTAAATGACCTAAAAAAAGGCCCCACTCTCGAAAATTTTTAATGGGTCCAAAAGCATACCTGCTCCCCTCTTCAACTGGCCCCATCCCCACAATAATATGCCGCTCATCATAGTCTTTAATGAATAGCGCGGAGACGGCTCTGTTGTGCCAGCGTGTGGGATGAAAGGCCGATGAGTATCGCTGTAAATCTTCACACTCTTGAAGAAGCGCTGCATATCGATTTGGTAGGCGTTGATATTGGAGATCGTGAACCTTAAAGATGATCTTCATGAGCCCTTTCGGAAGGTGCTCATATCTGCAAAGTTCGGCGCTTTCACGCGCAAGATTCATCGCGCAGCTAAAAAAAACGAGTTTTCGCTGATGGTCGAAAAGGTAGAGCATACCTGGACCGCTGGGGACGCATGCTAGAATGTCCGGCTTGACAGCCCACCCTAAACGGATGCCCGAATCATAATCGCCCTGAAATCTAATAGCATCCGCAATCGTGCGGATGGGCATTGTTTGGAGTTTCGCCAGAAGAATCTTGAAGAGTTCCAGTGTGGCGTAAGCGTCGGCTTCGGCTCGGTGGGCCTTTGCTTGAGGTAATTTAAAAAAGGTCACAAGGCCCTTGAGCGATTTATGAGGAGTTTCGGGAAATAACAGCTCGACGAGGAGATGAGTACACAAAAAAAAGTTTGAGATGGCTGTCCCTGTCGTTTGAGCGGAAAAATGCGCCAAAAACTTCATGTCGCCAGACGTATTGTGACTGACTAGGGGATCACGCCCGATAAATTCTACAAAACTAGGCATCACGTCTTCGATCATAGGAGCATTTTTAAGAAGTTCGTTTGTAATCCCAGTCATGCGTCGAACGATTGGTGGGACCGAAATTTTCGGATTGACCAGACTATAAAAGGTATCGATGATATTCCCTTGCTGGAACTTTAGGGCGCAGATTTCGGTGATACCGTTTTTTCCCGGATTTCCTCCAGTCGTTTCGATATCGAAAACAATATAGCGACTCGTGACTAAAGGTTCGTCAAGGTGTGAGAGGTCTTCCTCAGGTCTTTGCGGAGATTGAGAGGAATAACTACCGTTTTTCCTTCTGTGGTGGTATTTGCCGGATCTTGCTTTTTCGTCGCGATTCGTCATGCAAGCTTAGTAAACCCTTTTCCCTTTGAGCCAGGTTCCTCTGACTTGGTGGGGAAGTCTCATTCCATCATACGGGCTCCACGCACATTTTGAAACTATATCTTTTGGCGTCACGAAAGTTTCTTTTGTTTCGAGCCAAGTAAAACTTGCTTCTTTTCCGGGCTCAATTGATCCGAGATCATTAAAACCGAAGAGCTGCGCCGGGTTTAAGGATCCCAAATATGAAACGATGCCTAATGTGTCCGCGCTTTCAAGAGAAAAATTGCTTTCGAGCAGGACTTTAAAAAGCAGCGGGTAAAAAAATTCAAGGCTCGGAAGACCCGAAGGGCACTTTGGATAAGGTTGATCTTTTTCTTCTCTTGTGTGCGGTGCGTGGTCTGTGGCAAAAGTTTCAAAGAAACCGTTTTGAAGACATTTTCTGAGATCCAAGACCTCTCGGAGAGAGCGAACAGGAGGATTCACTATGATCAAAGAACCTTTTTTTGCATAGTCGTCGATACTGAAGAGGAAGTGGTGGGGGCATATTTCTCCGGTGACGAGCACTCCTCGTGATTTTGCTTCGTGGATCATCAAGGCTTCTTCGGCGGTACTTACATGGGTGATATGGATCCGTCTGGTGGTTCTTTCAGCCCAAGAAAGAATTTTTCGCACGGCACTCGCCGCAGCCGAGGCTGAACGAATTTTGGAATGGATTGCGTAAGACGAAGGATCCTTTGTTTCTTGAATGGGCGATTTTAGAGCGCTTTTGTTGCGATCTATGATTTCTTGATCTTCAGCATGAAAAACAATCATCGGATCTTGATCTCCGAGCGCGTGATCAAGATCATCAAGCCGAGAGAACATAAGTCCTCCTGTTGACGAGCCATAAAATACTTTTAGACCGGCGAGTGGGAGTGTTTGATCTTCGAGCAACTCTCTGAGGAGTTTTAGATTAGAATCTGATACACCAAGGAAAAACTTATAAGCAAGCTGTGTCTTGCTTGCTAGGGAAGATTTCTCATCAATTTCCTTCCTGGTAAGCGTGGGAGGCAATGTGTTGGGCATATCGATCACAGCGACAACGCCCCCCTTAAATGCTGATTTTTCTAGGGTTTTCCAATCTTCTTTATGGGATAGACCCGGATCTCGACTATGAACATGGGAGTCGATGCCCGCAGGGAGAATGAGGTCGCCCTTTGCATCAAAGACAAGACCTTTCGCTAACTTGGTTTTGGTTGGAAAATCGGAAAGATAACGGTCTGAGGGAGCGTGCTTATCAAGGGTCTTTTGGTCTTTTACAACGCTGACACGATCATCTTCAACTGAAATAGTAGCGAACGTACCTGATGATAACCGAGCGTTTTTTATTGTGAACACTAAATACCTCTCGTTGCAGAAACCTCGGTCTTTCACTATAAATGCGAGTTGAAGGTTGAACAATGGCTGTGTTACTCAGGTCGTCATTGCGCCTCGCCCTCCTCCAGCCTTCGATTCGCATAATGATAGAGGGTTTAACTTTTTTGGGGAAGCAAATAAAATGGAAATGGTCACCGTCATCGAACATCCTCTCATTCAACACAAGCTCACGCTTATGCGAATGAAGGAGACAAGCACCGCCAAGTTCAGAATGTTGGCATCTGAAGTTAGTATGCTTTTAACCTACGAGTTGACGCGGGATATGCCGGTGACTTACGAGAGCATCGAAACACCTCTCGCCGTCATGACTGCGCCGATTTTAAAGGGGAAGAAACTGGCGTTCATCTCGATTCTTCGTGCAGGCAATGGGATCTTAGAGGGTATGCTAAATCTTGTTCCATCGGCTCGCGTAGGTCACATTGGGCTTTATCGAGATCCCAAGACCCTGCAGGCCATCGAGTACTACTTCAAAGTGCCTGATGATATGGAACATCGGGATGCTATCGTTGTAGACCCCATGTTGGCTACGGGTCACTCCGCTGCTGCGGCTGTTACTCGTTTTAAAAGTGTGAACCCAAAGTCGATTAAATTTGTGTGTATTATCGCGGCCCCGGAAGGGATTAAATATTTTCACGAGTTACATCCCGATGTGCCTATTTTTACGGCAGCGATCGACGAAGGGCTAAATGAAAAAGGTTATATTATTCCGGGGCTTGGTGATGCTGGAGATCGTCTATTTGGGACACGGTGATTTAGCGCCAGGTGAACGTGAGGGGATACAAGGATAGTTGATTAGTGGACCGTTTTCTGAGATATTTCCCTTCATGAGAATGGTTCCCCAAAAAAACTTAGAAGAGAAATTTAAAGGCGATTCGTCCTCGCGAGAATTTCAAAAGATCCCCGGTGTCGGCAAGAGCATTGCGCAAGATCTTTGGGATCTCGGCTTTCGAAAAATTGAAGACCTGAAAACTCAAAATCCTGAAGATATGTATACCAAGCTTTGTTCACTTAAAGGAACTCGCATTGATCGCTGCGTCCTATACGTTTTCCGATGTGCAGTCTACTTTGCCTCAAACGAGACGCACGATCCCGAACGACTTAAATGGTGGAATTGGAAGTCGGCTTAGCTTACCGTCTCAGAACAACACTATCCTGCTGCGAGCTGTCTCGTAGTTCGAAGTTTCCGGAATAGGTTTTTTGGAGTGTTTTCTGGTCTTTAACGAAGAAGTTCCCCGTCATAAAATTCACGAGACCTTCCCACTGATTCGCGAACAATTCAATTTCTATGACAGAGTCTCTGATTACGCTCGATCTGATAGCGTTAAAGTTGACTGAATCCTTACCTTGTCTGTCACGAGGATTGAGACCCAAAAGTTCTGGGTCATTTGATAGGAAAGCGATCGTAATCTTTCCTGTTATGTCATCCATAACGAGCTTTGTTGGAACGAAGAGGGCTTCTTTTTTCTCCTCATTTCCTTTTTGGTCAGCGGCTATTTCGGTCCCGTCAGAGTTTTTGGGGCATTCAACTTGGGATGATTTTGAGATATCAAAACATCCGCGGATCGGGTGCGAATTAGCTGAGGAAAGTTGGAATCTCAATTCAACAAGGAAAAGGTCGATCTGTACCTGTTTGATGGCGACATCAATATCTGAGAAGAGGGCTATGGTGATGCCCGGTTCGTTCGCGAGAAGAGTGCGGGCGTTCATGGTCTCTTGCAGATCCTCAGATAGTTTATCTGTATTCGCTCTCATGTCTTTGAGAGACTCTTCCAGAGACGTGACGTTTTCCTGAATATTAGCGATTTGTCGATCAAGCTCTGGATCAGTCGCCTCAAAGATTTCTGGGAATTTAATTTGAACTTCTAGGAACGTCGCTTCATCGGTCGCTAAAATACTTGTTGAGGTCGGGACGTTATTAAATACGTAGTCACTGATACTAACGAATTTTTGAGTTTTCTCTCCCGGAGAGGGTAGTGCAAAAAGTGCAAGATCAAACAGTATACCGTTCGATAGTAGCTGATCTTGCGCTTCCTTTGTCAGGGTCCAAAAAAGAGAGGCCTTAACTGGCTCTTTCGAGAAAGCTTTGAGCGCATCGTCAGGAGAATAGGAAAGGGTCGTACTATTGTTTGCTGTGAAGTCGAATCTTCGATTGTTTGCCCCTGTGACCTTTCCGTTTTGACCTAGTATTTTCGCGTACGTGATGGCTGCCATGGTGGAAAATTTCAAAAGATCGGCCTCGGAAAATTGGCCGAGGTCACTTTGTCTTGTGGAATCATATCGTTGAAAAAACTTTGTTTTCAAAACTCCCTCAGTCCAGAAGCACCAAAGATAGCTTTTTCCAGCGGGACTTCTTTCCTGCGTGTTGACAGAATCAGATGAAGGCGCACAATCCGGTGTGTTACGAGAAAGAAGTCCCTTCTCTTCGTAATATCCCTCGCAGAGTTCAAATGGAGTGGGGCGTTCGGTGTAGGTCGACTGGATAAGGCGATTCCAATCCTTCGAATAAAAGAGATATTCCCATATTTTTGCTTCGCAGAAATCAGAAAACATCGTCGTGAAGATAGCTTTGTCGCCTTCGTTCAGAGGCGGCACCATGTTTGCGGTACGATTTGTGAATAAAGTTCTTGAAGCGGCTTTTCTAAAGCCGAGTTGACCGGCGGACTTCTGAGCTTGTAGTGTATCCTTTTCATTGCGGAGTTCTGGAAGACGTAATTTTTCGATCGGATTAATCTCGTCAGCGAAGTAAAGAAGCCGTTTGGTGTAAAGACCGTTGTATTCGAAACTAAAATGAATCATTTGTTGCATCAAGTCGACGCGGTTTTCAATTTCGGGGTCCCACACGAGCAACTGGCCGTGATAGGCTTTAGCAAATGGAGCCTCAGAAAGGAAAAACGGCTTTCCCTCAATCGAGGGATAGTCTGGGACAATAACCTTTCCTTGAACCTGTTCTTTTACAGAAGGCTTTCGGCAGTGAATGCACAGTCCAAACAACGATATTGTCAGGACGAATGAAAAGTACTTTCTTAATAAGGAGATTTTCTCATAGGATATCATGCTCATTCCTCCCAAGAACCCTTAACGAAATCGAAGGGTCTCATCAAAGCCGGGATTTGTCATCCTGTCAAATGAAAAGTTATCTTTTAACACCCTAAAATAAATAGATTTTTTTGTAAGTAGGCCATTTTTTGAGGCAAATTTTGATGATTTTTTAATGACAAGAAGTGGATTTGACAAATCTTTTACAAAAAAGCTGCACCACAAAGTTTATAGAGCAACCTAGCACCTACGTTTTCATCCCATTCACCGTTCTTTGACGGAACAACTTCAGTGAGGTCAAACCCAATAATGCGACGTTTTGACTTGGCGAGTTCCTCAAGCAGAAGAGAGGCTTCGTTAAATGAAAACCCTCCGGGAACAGGTGTGCCAGTCGAAGGACAAAAAGCTGGTTCAAGTCCGTCAATATCAAATGAGATATAAACGTTTTCTGGAAGTTCTCCGACGATTTGATGGACGATGTGGAGGAAATTTTCACCCTCAGCTCTTCTTAAAAAGATATCACGATCAAGGTAAAGCGAGCTTGAATTATGAAGTGACTTTGCAGTCTCAAATTCGTCTTCCGAGAAATCGCGCATACCAACCTGGACAAGTTTTTGAAGGTTTTTTATTTCATGGACAACATGATGCATAATACTGGCATGAGAGAAGAGAAATCCCTCGTAGCCAGGCCTCAGATCCAAGTGAGCATCGATGTGAAGAATTCCAAAACCATCTTTATACTTTTCAGACAGCGCGCGGATTAGTCCGAGAGGGCAGGAATGCTCTCCACCAATAAGACCAACAAGCCGTCCTTCGTTTAACCAGTGCTGGGCTTCCTTGTAGACGAGCTCATTCACCCTCTTACTAATCTGATTAAACTTGCCGAGTTGACTCGCATGAGCACCGTTTTGGCTAGTAGAGCGAAGTCTCTTGGCGAGTGGCGAAGCTTCTTGATTTAGCTTTTTAATCTCTTTCGCAGCTTTTCCGGCAGAGAGAATGGCGAGGCCTTTTTTGTAAGGAGTGCCGAAGACGGGGTCAAAGAGATCAATCTGATAACTTGCCTTCGCTATCGCCTGAGGAGCTTTTGCGGCCCCCGTGCCATAAGAAGTCGTGGCATCCCAAGGAACTGGCAGGAGAATAAGAGCGGCTTCTTTTGGGTCTAAGTCGCCGCAAAAAATACCACGATCAACACAATAATCAGGATCGTCGTCTTCAATACGCTTAATAAGTGTTTTTAGTTTTTCCTTCATAATGCGACTCCATCTCGGAAATCAAAAAAAGCA
>CAILAO010000031.1 GCA_903832105.1 uncultured Pseudomonadota bacterium
AAAGGACGTGGGGCTTGGGAAATAGGGGGATTGGGAATTGGGGAGGGAGAAAGGATGAAAAATTTGGGGTATTCCCAGGAGACTGACCGGAAATTTTAATTTTGATACCGCGCCTATCTGCACACTGACGATCCCTGAACACAAATTGTCCTCTGCTCATACTCCAGGGTATCACGCTCCTTCTTGAGTAGGACGACAACGGCCCCATCAGAATTATTAGCCGCCCTGCCGCATTGATCGATTTCAAAGCCTCGGTTGAGGTGGTCGATAAGAATTTCATTCGCTCCCTGGATGAATTTAAACTCAGTCTCAATCCCTTCACGCGTGCACCAATCCTGACCAGTCTTTTGCAGCCTTGCGCTGATGCAGGTTTTGCGCAGTCTATCATAAACTCCTCCTCGGGCATTACATGCTTTCATCTGCGTAGGAGTAATAAGTTCTTTCCACGCCTGTTCAACGAGTTCATTTTTCTTCTGCTCTGTATCCTTTTCCCGCTTCAGGCCTTGTTGGTATTCTTGATCGAGGAATTCGTGGTTTTTCATGACCATCTCGTGAGTGTCAATTGACGCCAACATCTCCTCTTCCTCGGAAGAATCCCCAGTCGGCTGCGCAACACTCAACGACGGACATGACAGAAAAAGTACCAGAGAAAAAATGCAGAAAAGATGCCAAAACTTCATAACTATTCCCCCTTTTAAAGCCCTCTTTACTAGTGTGAATAAAACCCGTGCTTAATTACTGCATCGGCCAAACAGGGAAAAAACTTTAGACCGGAGCGTAAGCTACTGGAATGTTAGCTGTGAACTGCTGCTAATAAAATTGGAAGTCAACTCAACAGGCTTCAATAGTACTGAGTTTATGTATCAAACGTCACTTGCGATTTGAATTCTGCGTAGTCACAGGTGGAACGGAAAATGCATGGACGGCACGGGTTATCGTCAGTCGAATCGTGACGATTGTGGCTATTGGACAGCTTCAAAATGGGGAGAATAATATGAAAGCAAAATTGCTCGCAGTCGCGTTTCTAGGGCTATTCGCAACTTCTGCAGCGGCATATTGGTGGAACGACAATGTGGTTTCGGTGACCTTTGATGTAGCAAGCAGTGGCTATACCGTTGTTTGCGCCAACGGAGAAATTCTCTGGGGGGTGTCCTACCAAGAACTTTCTCAAGGCGAAGTTTGCAAATAGGTTAAAAAACGCTAGGGAACATGCCTCTAAAGGGTAAGCGACAAAAGGCTTAGCCAGCTCGGCATCGCCTTGGAAGCCTCAAAGTTATCGATGCCGAGTGTAGTTTTTTGCTGCGTTTTGAAGCGTTTTTGAGAAAAGAGCCTTCGCTCTTTAATCAATTTCATGACTGCTTCGATTAGCGGTGCAACCCAGATTTTAATGATCAATATTTCAGGAAGCTCGACAAAAGTCGCCGGGAGGTATTCATCTCACACAGTAGAGAAAACACAAAACAAACTAGAGGGTTACCTTTGCGAGAACATTTCCTCCGACATTTCAGCAAGATATCTAAAAAAAGCATCATGTAAATTTCATGTTAAAAATTGCAGCACCCTAACCAATTGTAATTATTAGGACGTTTTTTATTTTCTAAAGAAAATCACGAACATGCCGATCTACTTCCTAAGAGGGGTCAAATGGGGTTTGTACGTTATCAACAGGAGTCTCGTATGATCAAACATATGATTATAATTGTAGGGTCCAGCGTTTTCGCGTTCTCCCTAAGTTGTGCAAACGCAAAATTGCAGGTCACCTCACTCGTAAAGCCCCCGGAAATCGAAAAAGATTTCGGCGAAGTTGAAAACGTCGACGAAGAAATAGTAATCAGCGGAACATGTGATCCAAACACGGCAGCATTGCAAGTGAACGTCAAAGATCAAAAGTGGACCGATAACGCTGGTGCGAAGGTTGACTGGATCGATGCTTCAGAGATCGCAGTTAAGGACAAGTATGACTTTGCATGCATGAAAGGCGGAACTTTTTCAATTGTAACCAGCGTAAGCATTCTTGAGACGAAAGGCATTGTCCTGGCAGTAGAGACTGAGATTTTTATTCGCGGCGAATACACAAACGGCCGACTATCGGATCCAGTGAGGTTTGTGATAAAAAACAATATTCCCGTACTGATGCCGACGGATCAAAATACGGATCAAAATACAGAAATAGTAGATGACCCCAAAACCGACGATGTACCCCTGAAGTATGTTTACTATGTTGAGGGAGTTCTTCCGATATCGCCTGTGTTGGATGGGACTTCTATGGAGCAAGATGGCGAGGGAAGCTTCATGTTCTTACCGCTAGCGTCTTCGATGGCCAGCCCCCCCAACCCACTTTCTATGACCGGATTGAAGTATTTTGCAATGCCTTAATTGAGACACTTAACCTTCGTCACAGGGATTAAGGTCAATTCCGATCACCTGCTTTCCTTTTTGATCGATAATCAATAGGAATGCGGTGGGCGAGGCGCAGCCATTTTGCTCAAAACCGTCGAAACCAAAAGTTGCTCCAGCCTTCATCAGCTTGTCCATAAAAGCGCTTATTTTGTCATACGATTTTTCATCGTCTTGACGGCTGAAGAGCAGAGAATTAAGAACTAGTTTTTTTGCTTCTTCTGTTTTAAATATCCCGGCTATTTCCTTGTCTATTTCAAATTGACGGGCCTCCGGCAAATAAGTATATTTTGCCCCTATTTCTGGGCCAATTGTCTCGTGTTTTTTGGTGATGTAGGTTTTTATCATGTCCAGCGGTGTTTCCGCAACAACTTGGAAATAGTCGTTTCGAGCCACGTTGACCATGTTGTACCACTCGCCGGCAATTTTTCCTACCGGTGATTGCGTGATCCCCCTAGACTCCGACTTTGGGCTTGATTGAGCATTGGGAATTGTTTTGCATCCGATAGTCGAAAAGAAAAAGGAAAGTAAAATCGACGTGAAAGCAATCTTTTTTACCATTTGATATCTCCATTTATAGTCAAAGGTACATTATTGCTAGTATTCCATCATGGATACCGTGTGATGTAAAGAGTCTTTTAATATCGTTTAAAGACAGTTGCTCCAACTTCATTCTCTAGTACCACGTGTAGCTCACCAAAAAGGTCACTTTCTGTCTTTTTAAATTCAATCGGAAGTTGACTGCTTTCATTTGAGATGATGGCTTCAACGATATATTTAAGCTCTTCTTTAGGCGTCACTTTCCAGTGATGTGTATAGTAATTAAACCATAAGCTATCTTCAGACTGAGTGATCTCGATATCGCCATAACCACGGTCTTGATATAGACCAGTGACTTCTGGATGCGTCACTGCCACAGACCCTATCGGATCATCCAAATGAAATCCAGACCATGGCAAACTCATTTGCTCCGCTTCAAGTGCGGGGACAAAGAGATCCTCATCAATCGGAAATGTTTTTTCCATTTCCAAAGCATACGCTGGACTCTTTGCTTCGTGCATAACTCTCAAGGCCGCCAAGCCGACGTCATTTGGCAGACGCGATCCTTCCTGGTTTTCGAGAACAACAACCCCTACGTCCAGACTAGGAACGAACATAACCATCGCTGTAAAACCGTCAATATTTCCTCCGTGGAAGTATATGGCAGGAAGATCATCACGAATTTGCATCATCCACGCAAGTCCGTATCCAAGATCTGGGCGGGCCGAAGACATAGGCATTTTCTTGATAAGAAGTTGAGCAAACGTTTCTCGATTTAGTAACATTGTCTGGTCGAGTAGCATTCCTTTACGCAGATGAAGTTGGATCCACTTTGTCATATCATGTACATTCGAAACAATGCAGCCCGCCGGACAAATGCTTGTTAGCTCTTTAGGATCCAGTTCGACGTCTACTCGGTAAGGTCTTGCCAGATCATCTTTCAACTTCGCCGAAGCCCAAGAGAATGAGGTTTCGTTCATTCCAAGTTTATTGAGTATCTTCTCTTGAACAAAGTCCTCCCATGAAACGCCGCTTTTTTTCTCAACTATTCGGCCCGCAGTCATAAACATGAGGTTGTTATATTGAAAAGCCTCACGGAAACCAAAGCCAGGCTTAGGATTCAACGGTAAATAGGGCAATCTTTTGATTAATTCTTCTCTTGAAAAAGGCGTCAAGTACCACACTAAATCATGCCTTGGAAGGCCCGTGGCATGGCTCAAAAGGTCCGCGATCTCCACTTTTTGGGTCCGTTCTGCCTCATTGAGCTGAAATTCAGGGAGCTGACTGACGACCGTATCGTTTATGTTGAGTGCGCCCTCTTCTTGCAGCATTAAGATGCTCATCGCTGTGAAAGCCTTGGTTGTTGATCCAATGGAGAACAGTGTATGCGGTGTGACAGGAGTCTTGCCCGTCCGATCCTTGAACCCAAAACCTTCCATCAGCAAAATTTCTCGCGAAGAAAAAACAGAAACCGAAACTCCAGAATCTTTTATTAACTGCCTGGTTTCAATGGCCTCGGTGATGGCTTTGCGAAGCTTTTCTGTTTGCCCGGTCGCATCGAGCGTCTTTGATGGCTGGCTTTTTGAGGTTTTGCAACTAAGCGCAATGACACAGCAACCCACAAAAAGAAACTTCGAAAATTTCATTGCATTTATCCTTTTTTGAACCGTCGGGTGTTACAAGCAAATTGTACAACACTCACGTGTTTCTTTCATTTGATAAGTTTATGGTGATTTCTTCACATGAGGTAAGGCTTCAAAAAAAGAACTACTTTTCCGGCACTCACCATTTCGATGCCGTCAAAAAGGCCGCCTCGATTTGCGCTAACTAAATAAATTTTTAGGAAAATTTGATGTATAAAATCATTGGACAAGTGGCTCTAGGTGTTATAGGTTGCTTCTTCACCATATTTCTTTTTAGAAGGAGAAACCGATGAAGAAGATCTTTTTGGCGATTAGTTTGGCGTTATTTTCATTCGCAGCTTTTGCGGGAGAGCCTGGTCAAGAACTAACCACCATAGTTGGTACCAACATCGATATGAAAATATATGATCACGCTATGGCTGGAGCAATGAAGGACTTTGTTGTATGGGGATTTTTTGATGAATCAACCGGTTCAGCAGAACTCATTATGCGAAAGTATGACCAGACGATTAAGACCGTTTTCAAGAAAGAAAACGATAAGCTTGGCGGTATGATTACCCACACGCAGGATGGTGTGAGGTATGACACTGCAGTTGAGTTTGTAAAGGTCGATCCGGCAAAAAAGGAAATTCACCTGAAAATTAACGAAGAAGCTATCGTCGTCGCAGTTGAGCCAGAGAGCGTCAATGGCGGACATATGGTGAATATTAAGTTCACAACAGTCCTTAAGGGTGAGACAGTTTCGTATGTCCTCGGCGGCGAATCATGCTTTGGAAAGTCAGCATTCTTTGCCATGATGATCCTTGGAGCCTACAGCCACTAGGCAGTCTGTTGAACCAAGCTGCGCGAAATGTCGTAAGAAAAAGTAAGGGAGTTGCGAAGATCATTCGTTGCTCCCTGTTGTTATTCTTAAATATGATTCCTTTGGAGAGGTCCAGTGCGCAGTCCTAACGATATGCCCGAAGATAAAGATGACACTGATCATTCCGAATCTCCCGAAAGACCAAGTCGGAGCCAAAAGAAGCGCGAAGCGCTTGCTATGCAAGATCTGGGCGAAGAACTGACGCAACTTCCTGAAACCTATCTATCCCAATGCGAACTCCCGGAAAACCTTCTCGAAGCTATCCGTATGCTTCGAAAAATCACAAGTCACGCAGCACGTAGACGTCAACTGCAATTTATTGGAAGACTTATGTGCGATATTGATCCCGAACCGATTCGACAGGTTCTTACGCATTTGAAAAAGAATAAGCATCTTGCCGACGCGTGGTTCAAAGAATGCGAGAAATGGCGCGACCGTCTTTTGGACGGCT
>CAILAO010000032.1 GCA_903832105.1 uncultured Pseudomonadota bacterium
GGGTGAGTTGTTCTATGTAATCGAAATCCAATTCTGAACTCTCAGAAACCGATCCAAATTGTCTTTCGAGTTCATCAATTTTCATGTTCCAAAGGGCCATCTGCGATTTTAATCTCTCGATTGATTGAGATTTTTCGATTCCCAGCATGAAACACCCCCTTTTGAATGAGATCATAAGGCGTCGCTTAGTGCATTGGAGGCAGCCAATGCGTCGTATGCGAAGCTTTACCTTTAAAGTCAGTCTGTTCCTTCGTGATAGAAAATGGTATATCGACCCTGAAACGTCGATAATGTCTCATGACGCGCTTATCATCGGCGTTATCCAATATGGATAGGTTCTCAAATCTCGGAGCCTTGTCAATTGCCCTTTTCGTGACTTTTGCATCCATAACCCCTTCTTTTCTATTAAAAGGACCGACAAAGAGGGTTGGCAGGAGCACACTCGATCGATGGAGCCATCGCCAAGGAGAAAGTACGACGTGAATAGCCTTCCAAGTCTCGGTTGAGATCACAAAGTCTGCGATGAAAAAGTCTTCGATTTTATCGAAAGGTTGCAAGCGGTGACGCCTCAACTCATTACAGCTATATAGGTGAGGATCCTTAGTTTTACGAGATGATGACCGGTCTTTTTTATCATCCTGGTCGCTGTCTGACGTTTCGTCGGCAGCGAATCTAGAGCCAAGATCCGCCCAGTAATACGGATCGGTAGAAATGACTCCGCCCAGAGATTCTGAGATATGAACCCACCCATAAAAGTCGTTATATTGGTCATCAGAACGCCAGGCTTCAGGCATGATCTCATAGACCGTGGGGAGTTTTTCAATTTCATCTTTTTTGAGGGAGACAAGAATTTCGTGAGTATCAGCAGAAGTTTCTTCAATCCACGAGACATGGCTTGGGGGTAGAAGTACCTTTTTCCCTGGAAAATGTTTTCTGATGTCGATCGCGAGATATTTTACATTCCACGTCGTGTCGTCAATGTAGACGTCGCGAACTTTGCCAAGCTCCGAGTCAATGGCCCGCACTGAGTATTCCCTTAGGTCTTTAAAAAGTACGTTCATGGTTGGTTCCTCCTTTAAAAATCTTAATCTGCATGAATCAAATCGCGTTCGGAATCTTTCGCGGGACATAGTAAGCAAACTTATAAAGTTCAGAAGTGCCGGCTTGCAGCAGTTCTGATTCTGACCCATTGGCAATGAATTTCAGAAAATCACTGGAGGTCACGATACCAACAAGCTGATCCTCGGACATGACCAGAAGGCACTGAAGCTCTTGAGATAAAAGAATTTCAGCTGCTTTTTTGATGTTGCAGGAGGGAGGCACAATTGGCACATTCCTTCTCATCATTTCGATCACTGGAAGATTGGGGATGAACATGTGACCATCTTGTTTAGTTGCATGGAGCATGACGTCCTGCTTAGCAAGAACGCCGACGAGAATTTGCCGTACCATCACGGGAAGATAGCTAATCTGAAGCTCCCTCATAATGATGTAGGCTTTTTCGAGAGTTTCAGAGGATTCAACCTGAGCCACCGCTCGCGTCATAATCTTTGAGATTTCTGTGTGATGTCCCATTCAATGTCCTCCGTTCTCATGTGAGCTAATGCAAAAAGCATGTCAAAGTGACTTTCATCACATTAAAAAGTGAATATGACTTCTTCGAAGGGCTGGACCGCGAAGGTGGACTGCTTAAAGCTATTGATTCAAACGAGATTGGTGCAGCAGATGTGTGGAAATGCAGACAGTACTGTCCGGAAAACAATACACTCACTTACCGCCATTGGTTTCTCCTCACCCATCCTTAAAGGTGGAAACCTGACAAAACTTAACCTTTTAAGCTAGGCACGGAAATTGCTGAGCATTGTCCGGAAATAGTTGCATTGGTCTGAGACGGTTAGCAGGCAGTAGAAGCAGATGGCAGTAGAAGCAGACAGTCGATCGGGATCTTTGTACCTTTTATCAAAGGAGAATGATCATGACAAATCTCATACCTTTCAGAGAGTTGAGGAGCTATACCATCTTATCAAAAGACGCGGAAATTGGACGACTTAAAGATGCCCTCTTTGACCCAAAGACCTGGGAGGTAAAGTTTTTTGTCACGGAAGCAAAAAAGTGGCTTCCCGACAAGAAGATATTGATTTCGCCGCATGTCGTCTCAGCGATCCGTCCGGAAACGAGTGAGTTGGAAGTCTCACTATCAAAAAAAGATATCGAACAAGCGCCGTCAATTGTTGAAAAAAATCAGGGGTCTGGGGGAAAACGGTTGGACTTTTACTCCAACGAGTTTCTAGCCTTTGATGATCCGGCGGAGTCGAGGTCTTACGATATTGACGCTCTTTGGAGTACCGCTTTGCCGTTACGTGACCTTATGAACCCCGTGTACGTAATGCCGCACGGTTTTACCGAACGTTGGACGAGTACGCAGTCCCCCATCGTTAAGTACACCGACATGAGGAGTTGCAGCGAATTAAGCCTCTACGTTGTAAAAACTGCTGATGATGAGACCTTCTTTGTGATCGATATTGCTCTAGATGTAAGCCTTTGGAAGTTCATGCATATTGTCCTTTCAGCAGGCTGGTGGGTGACAAGACCGAAGATATGCCTGCCAACACTCTTTGTCGATGAGGGCGATCCTGCAACAAGAACGATAGAAACCTTTGTCGGGAGCAAAACCATTAATTCAGCGCCTATTTTCGAAGACTTTTCCGTGGCGAACTTTAATGAGAAAAAGGTCATTAATCACTTTTTCGCTCACGTAGGTGAGGTAAGAGACGTTAAAGGGGTAAAAGAAATGGGAGAGACGGGAGTCGACCCTTTTAAAATGTCAGCCATGAAGAATCCACCTACAGAGCCGATCAATGCGGTGGATCATCACTAAAATCGGACACCGAATCTAGGGTGTGTACTCAATGGCACTGGGTTGAGGCTGAAATCCTTGAAAGACTTAGACTTAATCATTGTCATA
>CAILAO010000033.1 GCA_903832105.1 uncultured Pseudomonadota bacterium
GCTTCGGTAAGGCGTGCTCCGTAAGACAGGTTATATTCCTCAGCGTGAGAAAAAGGCGCAAGTCCGATAGCGCCAATAAATAAAAATGTTATCGCTAAACTTTTATGGAAAGTATTCATAGTCTCCCCCTTTAATGCACACTATTTGTATGATCGGAGGATTTCTTTAAAACTTTAACTAAAGTTACTTGCCTCTGTATATACCTTTATATTTGAGGGGTTATAGTCCTCTTTTTTTTGTTTTTTCGAGTCGAGTCATTAGAAGATAAGGGATTCTTCTGACCTTGTCCCTTCAATCCCACTTAAAAGGATCTCTTTTTGAAAAATCAGGAACGCCGGTATCTTGTGAGGTCATGTCTTGAATCAAAACGTTTTTTAAACCGAGATTCCAGGCATGATCGACCAGGTCGTCGTATTCTTGGACAAAAAGCTTCCTATTAATCGGAGGAAACTCGGCACTTTTATATAACGGTGAATATTGGGACATAAGAGAGATGTGGGTTGTCGAAGGGAGATTGTCTGCAATCCATGATAGAGATTCTTTTGTCCCCGACATGTCACATGGAAGTGCGAGAAGTCTTATAAGGAGACCCTTTTTTGCAGCCCCGGTTTCTGGATTGATCGTGAGGTCTCCCACTTGCGACCACATTTTTAAGATCGCTTTTCTTGCAATCGAAGGATAATCAGGAGCGTTGGAAAACCTGCTAGCGGCGTCATTGGAAGAGTATCGAAGATCCGGCAGATAGATTGACACGATACCTTGCAAAAGATCCAAGGTCTCAATAGAATCGTAACCATTCGTATTATAAACAACGGGGGGAAGTTCGGTTTTCTTTGCAGCCAGACATAGAGCATCAAGAAAAGCCGGTAACTGATGTGTGGGCGTGACTGGTTCTATGTTTTCGCACCCTAGCTCTTTTAACCAAACAATCTTGGACGCTAGTTCTTGCGTCGTCATTTGTTCGCCGAGTCCCGACTGACTGATTTCGTGGTTTTGACAATAAACACATGTTAGATTGCACCAAGAAAAAAAGATTGTCCCGGCACCTCTTCCACCAATGAGGGGAGGCTCTTCTCCTAAGTGCGGGATCACCGAGGAAACAACAGCCTCGGGTCCGGTCCTGCAATACCCCAAAGATCCTTGTAACCGATTAACGTGGCATCCCCTCGGACACAGGTCACACGAATGAAGCCTTTCTCTCGCGATGTTTGCGCGTTCTTGAACGAGATTGGAAAAGTCTACGTGTGACATATCTAAAAGTTAGACATTTTGCTGCGAACGCTGCGAAAAAATAAGAACAAGAATTGCACCGGCAACAATCATAATCGCGCTCAAGACTTGACCCATGGATAAAGGCCCCATGACTGTTCCGAGTTGGCTATCTGGTTCGCGGAAAAATTCCAAAATGAAGCGGAATATCCCATACAAAACCAAGAAAGAACTTCCAAGGACTCCGTCCTTAAATTTGAACGCTCGCAAAATAAACATGATGATAAGAAGGCCCCATCCTTCAAGAGCTGATTGGAATAACTGCGAAGGATACCTTGGCAATGGACCTGCGCCAGGGAAGACCATACCCAGCGAAGAATCGGTGATGCGTCCCCAAAGTTCGCCGTTGATGAAGTTACCAATTCTTCCACATCCAAAACCAAGCGGGATGATTGTTGCAATGTGATCCATTACGTTGGGGAAGCTTATACCGCTGATATGGCATTTAATAAAAATAGCGATAACCACTCCAACAACCCCACCATGAAGGGAAAGGCCGCCCTGCCAGATACCGAATATTTCGTTTAAATGCTGGCCGTAGTAAATCGGATTATAAATGACGACGTATACAAGTCTTGCTCCAATAATCATGCCTAGGATTGCCCAAAGCATGATTTCCTCGACTGCCTGGAGGCTAGCCCTGAGCGTACCCTTCTTAGAACTGTAGCGAAGATAAAGCCAAACCGCAGCGATTCCGATCAGGTACATAAGGGAGTACCATCGAAGCTGCAAAGGGATGGAATGGCCTGCAATTTCAAAGGGACCTAATTGAAAAATGACAGGATCGATTTCTGGATAAGTTAACATGGTCTGACCTCTACCTCTGATTCTGGTGTTTTAAGTGCCACTTCCAAGCTGTTTCAATAATAGTGTCAAGGTTTGAGTAGGCTGTTTTCCAACCGAGTTTTTCTTCGGCTTTACGACTATCGCCGACGAGAACCGGGGGATCGCCAGGTCTTCTGGGTCCTATAGTTTGGCGAATGACTTTTCCTGTGATTTTTTCCGCACGAGAGATGACTTCTTTGACCGAGAAGCCCTTCCCATTTCCAAGATTAAAATCATCGTATAGACCACGCACTTTGTGGTTACGGATATAATCGAGAGCTGCGATATGAGCGTTGGCAAGATCGGTAACGTGAATATAGTCCCGCACACAAGTACCATCCGGAGTATCGTAATCGTCACCAAAAATCGTAACAGCCCCCTTACCTTCCGCTGCCATCTTGAGGGCGATAGGGATCAGGTGAGTCTCGGGATCATGGTCTTCGCCAATATCGCACGAAGGATCAGCACCAGCAGCATTGAAATAACGAAGGATCGCAGCTGAAAATCCCAGTGATGTGGTGAAGTCCTTTAACATTTGCTCAATGATGAGTTTAGTCCTGCCATAAGGGCTAATCGGATTTTGGGGGTGTTTTTCATTCATGGGGATCGTTATCGGGCCCCCAAAAGTTGCGCATGTACTTGAAAATACAATGTTTTTAACCGCAGCCTCGTTCATAGCTAGGAGTAGCGAGAGTGTTCCGCCGACATTATTTTTGTAGTAAACATCCGGTTTTTGGACCGATTCACCAACATAAGAGAAGGCGGCAAAGTGAACGACCGCTTCACAACCGTACTTTTTTAAAGTTTCCAAAACCTTTGCCGTATCCGCAACATCGCCCCGTTCAAAGGGCCCCCACTTTACAGCCCAGGGGTGCCCATACGTCAAATTATCATAGGCAACGGGTGTATGACCCTGATCATGCAAGGCTTTGCAAGTATGGCTTCCGATATAGCCAGCCCCCCCTGTTACGAGGATGTTCATGGGCTCGATCCTTTCTTTCAAAAATCAAGATGACACCATAGCAAAATTTAAGACAGTTTATAATAGAGATCTTTACTGAGGTTTTTCTAGTTTGCAACTTGCAAGGTAAAGATCGAAAAACCCATCTTCAGTGAAACAACCCGCAAGGCTCGCCAGTGATTGGGCATAATTTTCAGCGACTTTTGAGACAGGATCTAACCAACCACCGGCACCGTCAGGATAGACCTCGCAGGGCCTATTAAGGTCGCAATCAGGTAGTCCAGATGTGTTGTCTTTGACTGAAGTCGTGTGGATCGCGAGCACTTCAGGAAGAAGATTGTGATCCCGCATCAAAAGAAGAGGTGAACCTGAAGATCCTTCAAGAGCGCTGCATTGATGCTGAATAGTTTGCGTGAAGGAATAGGTCCCCTCTCTCAGCAACGGGACATTGTTTCCTGCGCTACAGTTAGAATATCTCAAGAAAATATCGTTTTCAGAAAGTCCTCCAAAAGGAATGCCGATAAGGATGACATGTTCCGTCGAGTCCGAAACATCAGGGACCTTTTGAAGATTAGACGCAAGAGAAAGACCTAAAAAACCCTGCTCCGATAAAGCGGAAGATGTCTCAGAAAGTTCGAGTAAACCGAGATCAATCGATTTCATCGTAGAGTATTGAACGCCTTTTACAGTGACTACTTTATACGTGGAGAATGGTGCGTCCTTAAAAAAGTTGAACACAAGTTCCCCGGCCAGAGGATAATTTGTGAAAACTCTATCTGGTTCGAGAAATTCTCCAGATGGACCTTTAAGGCAATGACCACTCGTGACGGCATACGACGGAACACCTACTTTTTGCGGAGTACTTTTTAGTAAAAAAGCAGTGCAGTTCCCAAATCCTGATGAAATTCTAAGAAGCCCAACGCTATTTGCAATGACCCCTTCTGGGCTGTTCTGCGAAAGAATAGTCCAATCGACTTGATCTGATCTAGCGTCTTGATCGGGGAGTTTCTCCCCCTTCCTATCATAAATGACTTGGAGATTGGATGAAGATGAACCTGAAGAACAGTTTGAGAGTGCCCACACAAGCATCCACGCAGAAATTAAGTGTAAGACAAAATATCCCAAACGTATCCTCGCTTAACCACGTTCTTTTTTAGAGAAAAAAACAGCTCGTCTCACCTCTATCACAGGGCAAAAAACAAGTTAACCTTTTTCGATGGGTTTGATATGCTATTCAGTCGACGATGCGTTTTATAACATCTTGATATAAAAGAGTATATATACGCTATTAAAAGGAGATTTTATGTTATCGATTAAAGTCGAAAAACCAGCTCAAGACAAGCTTAAAACCATGAATGTGTTTGCGTGGCCAATCTGGGAGAAAGAAGTATCGAAATTTCCATGGCATTATGACGAAAAAGAGACCTGTTATATGATCCAAGGCCGTGTAAAAGTCACTCCCAAAGGAGGACAACCGGTTGAGATTAATGCAGGTGAACTTGTCACGTTTCCAGCAGGTTTGGATTGCGAATGGAATGTTTTGTCGCCGATCAAGAAACATTATCGTTTCGGCTAATCTTCTACTTTAAAATATTTCTCATAGGCATCCTCACCAACCTTATCTAAGTCAGCGGCTGAAGGTTTGGATGGCTTGGGCGCTGATGGCGCCTCTTTAAACTGTTTTTTAACGGTTATAGAGCTTAGGGTGTCAGAATTGAGAGACTTAGGGGGAGCTTTTGAAATTTCAGTAAAGAGTTTTGGATCGTGTTCTTTAATATCTTCAAGGACGACTTTAACGGCCTCTTTTTCAAGCGAGGCTATTTCTTTGCGTGTTTCCTCAGAAAGCGCTTCTTTCGGATCTTCTTTCTTCTTTTTAACAACGCTTTCACTCTGAATAGAGATAAGTTGTTCCTTCGTTGTTTTTTCAAGCGCAATCCCCAAATCGGGCACCCCAGATTCTTTAGGAGGCGCTACTTTTTCTGTTTCAGCTTTGTTTTGAGCTTCGCCTGCGGGAACCAATGGAGTCAACGGAGTCGTTGTAGGCGATGGCGCGCTTGGAGGTGTAATGGGTGGCGCGATCACGGCGGTGAAACCGCTTGGTATCTTCACGGCCTGAGATTTTTTCTGGCCCGTGCGGCGTGCTTCGACCTCACCTAAAATAACGGAGACTTCTGTACCTCCGCTCTTTCCATAGCCGAGAACATGAAAATCGGTTCCTCGAACACCAAGAACAGTCGTATTTGTTTGAATTTCAGTCCCAGCACGGGGGCCATTTTTCTTGATCATGAGGCGCATTTTCCCAAAGAAAAGATCCACGATAGATTTTGCTTCGGCATCACCCCAAGTAACCCGGTAGGCTGTTCCGGGCCCCACTGTGATTTGATCTCCATTTTTATAAATCAGTCTTGCCTTGGCGTCGGGAAATGTTTGAAGGACGTGACCCATTTTTAAGCGAGCACCTTTTGCCGCTGGCTCCACGGTGTAATACATGCCGTTAAAAAGAACATGAGCGGGACCCGAGGGCACTGAGGGATCGGACCCAGCCTTTTTATCTTTTAGGGTTGGAGGACAGTCTTTTTGAGGGTTACTTAAAATGTGAACCCTTCCCTCAACACGGGTAATGGTCGCTATATCGACGGTTTCAGAACCTAATACACGAGATGAGGTCATAAACAGCCCTCCTAAAAGTAGCATGTACGACGCAAAACGAGGAAACATGTAGATCATAGTCGCTCTCCCAAATTTTTTGGTCTTGCCTTATTCTAGAGAAGATTAGATGATTATATCTGCAATCGTGTTTTTGATAAAGCCTGGAGGTAATCATGAAGTGTTTGTTTCGGATTGGCGTAGGCGTGGCAATGGCTCTTCTACTTTTCCCTTATCCCACGGTTCGCGCGGCTGATAGAAGTGAAAAAGGAGAGAAAGTCGAAAAAAGCGATGCGTTTGAATATCCTGAGCTTCTTGTAACTCCTAGCGCAAGCAAAAGACTTAAGATGGAAGCAGCTCAAGAGGAAAAATCTGTTTGGACCAGTCATTGGCCCGTTCAGACTTCAGCCTTGATGACGTTGACGGCCGGTGTTTTGGGGATGGGTGATGCGGGGAACAAAAACGATAAAACAGATGCAAATGGCCAGAAAGTAAAATCAGATGCTAAACCCAGCGTATATTATGCTGGTCTTGCTGGGATTGGTGTCGGGACGGGCTGGCTTGTCACGACGGTACTTTTTTCTTCAAGTTATAGGCCTTATCAAACAGGTCAGAAGGAGATTGGAAAACTTCCCGATAAGGATCGAAAAGATGCTCTTATGAAGGAGCGTTTTGCGGAAGAATATATAGAAAAACCCGCGAGTATAGGCAGCCGTCTCATGTGGATTTCTGTATTTACAAATTTCGGGACTGGAGTAGCGATTGCGGCTAGCGCAGGGGCCGATGAAACAAAAGTAGCCGGTGGACTGGCTGCTGTGCTGGCGTTCACACCTCTTTTATTCCAATATCGCTGGCAACAGGTGATGAATTATCATGAAGAGTATAAGAAAAAAATCTACGGGCCGTTATCGGACGTTCGTTTCTCCATAGACCCAATCATCCTTGTACATGATGAGGCTCTAAGTCCTGGTGTTAATCTGGCGCTTAGCTTTTAATAAATCTATTTGATGGAAGGTATTGTAAACTATGACAACACCCGCGCAAAGACCTTATAAACGAAAACTAGTTAACTTTCTCATTGATCCACTGTTTCAATTTCGTTTTGCATCACAGATTCTCGGGATTCTCTGTGTTTTTTCGCTTGTCTTCGGTGGTTTTGCCTATCTTCTGATTCGTCTACTATACGGGACGTTTGATATGGTCGAGGTGGATCAATCTTTTGTCAGTCTCGTGAATGAACAAGTCTTCCAAATAGTCACAGGAATGATCGTGACTGCGATTGCTTTTTTCGCGATCACGATCGCATTTGTTATCATCGAAACACATAAGATCGTCGGCGCTAAATACGCCATCATGAAATATTTTAGAGAGTACTTATTTAAAGGCAACTACGGAATGTGCCTAAGGTTGAGAAGAAGAGACTATTTCCAGGACCTTGCTGAGGTTCTTAATAAGTTTGTTGTTCAAGTTGGTGATAAGAAGGATTAGAAATCTTCTGAGATATTTGTCGCAATGAGTTTCTCCAGAATCGGCAGGTCGGCTGGCGGAAAATCAAATTTACGAAGTTCATGAATCGGAATCCAGCGCCATTCGTCGTGTGCTGTCATCTTTTTTAAAGGCCCCTTGGCTTTACAAAGGAAACTCTGAATTTCGACGCTGGACTCAGGGCCGTGCGATGAGGAGGCGCAGAAGAATGGACCGACTTTGATTTTCATGCCGAATTCTTCGTCGAACTCTCTAACAAGACATTTCTCAGGGGTTTCGCCCTTCTCGATTTTACCGCCTGGGAACTCCCAGAGTCCTCCGTAGCTATCAGAAAGGCGTCTTTTCGCAATCAAGATATGGCCGCGTTTTACGGTGATGCCAGCGCTGACTTTTTTAGTGGGCTTTTCCATGGTTAATTAAATTCTCATTAAAACATTAGAATCAGTATAACTTTCTTATGTTGCCCCGGATTTACCGCTTAAGGCGCTTACTATATTAAACTTTCTATAGCAAACCAACTATTATTATCAGCTTAAATAACAATTTGGAAGGGTATTTTTATGTTTTGTAGTTTCGTTTGGGCAAGTCCCAAAAATTGCACTTTATTTATTCACTTAACTCAAACAGGGATTCTAAATCCTCGAGAAATGTTAGCTCCTCCGAGACACGACCGATACCGGTTCCCTCGCAGAAATCCGCGAGTTTATCGAGGTGTTGAGAAAGACGATCCTGACGATCACCGAACATAGCGATTGTAAGACTGGCGATCCCTTCTGATTCGAGGGTTGAAGAAGTACAAACAGCACAGTGAAAACGCTCCCTTATCTTTTGACTTGTTTCTCGGAGCATTTTCCTGTCTTGTCCCCTGGCGCAGGTTTCCGGATCGAACTCAAGTTTCATAATGGCGATATGCATGGATTGAGATCCTCAATAAAAAAGGGGCTAACCTCTTCGGTAGCCCCTATATTATATATTACTTATGATCTACTACAAGTTACAACAGAGAATAAAGACTTACTTTATCACTATTGTTTGTTGAACGGCGGAGTTTTGCTGAACATTTTGACTTTGATGGCCGTCTTTACCTGGGTCAAGGATAACTTCGATATCTTTGCCATCATCTTTGTCGCCTTTGTCTTCAACAACGACTATGCACTCGTCAGCTTTTGAATCCTTCGCACAAGGATCTTCCGGAGGAGTGATGATTGTTTCATCATCGTCGATAGGTTCTCCGTCGTCAGTTGGTTCCGATTCCGGTTTACTAACGTCATCTGCGAACGGGGTCTTGCATTGTTGACCTTTCTCAACATTCACGTAGGTCACGACTGGGCTGCTGCCTGTTGGCACCAGAATGGTGTCGGTGATCTTGATGATTTGTTGCGAGGCGTTGATTTGTTCGAACGCAACTTCGCGGTGATAACGAGCAGTGTCATTTGTTGAAACTTTAAAACCGGCCGTGTGAACAAGGCGTCCGTCGACATTCTCACGCTTTGCCGTGATCGTAGCGGAAAGGGTTTCGGTGGTGCCAGCGGCTTCGTCGAGTAAGTGTACGACACTGACTTTGGCTTCAAAGGTGTCAGCTTTTCCAACTTCCATGCCGAGGGTTCTCGTGAATTGGAGCGTGAGAACTTCAGCTTTGTCCGCGGCTGTTGCCGGATCATCGGGGAGATCGCCCACGATCGAAATCTTGATCGCAGCGGACGAAATCTTAATACCGTCTTCAACTTCCTCAACTTTGGTGTCTTCAGGAATCTCTATCTTGACGCCAGTTTCGAGCTCAATCAGTTTTTGAACAATCACGACGACCTTTGTGATTTCAGGATTGAGATGAAGCTTGCTTGTTTCGCTTAGCTTAGCAAGAAGCGCCGTTTGAAGAATTTGGCCCAAAAACTGGTCCGCATCTTCCATATTGAAATTGAGGCCGATGTCTCGGCAATCTTCGGCGCTCGTATAGAAGCTATCGTTAATTTTAACTTCTTCCTGTCCTTTTTGAATCAAAAATTCTCTGTATTTTCTGACTGCTTCACGGAATTTTTTTGGCCAATCTTGACCGTTGTAGCTCGCGATAAGCTTATCGATTAAAACCGCGCGTGCCTTGGTCACTTCATCAATACCGTCGAGGTAATTGATGGAACCATCCGTTAAACTCATCTTTTCAGCCGGGACAGCTGAAGATGAGAGATTTGAATTTTTTCCTTTTTTGGAAACCTTCACAATGACACTACATCCCGAAAGCAGCATTGCGCCAACCACAACCATTCCCACAGTCTTCATCCATCGTCTCATGTTTTTTCTCCTCATCGTCGTTCAAAAGTAATAATTGAAAACTTCACACAAACATACGACACGCTGTTACTTCTGTCGTAATCGTAGCCGCCAGAGGTAGTGCAATGAGAGTGCCAAGAAGGAGAACCGTGTTTTTTCAGGGGATGTCGAGTTATTAAAGTTAATAAATATGACGAGTTAGAAGAGGACAAGTTTTTTAGTTTTTAGGAAATCGTCTTCCTATTTCGCGTATGCCTAACTGACAAACCGTCGAATAAAATGACAGACCTCACTCAAAAACCCCTTCTTTAATTGTATTGAACCCCCATTCTTTGCTAAATGGAGTGTAACTGCTCGATCGTTAGGGAGGCAGAAACATTTAACTTTTCCTCGGCAATTCCGAACAAATTGATACCATGGATGAGCAAAAGACAAGTAAAATGAAACAAGTACACCATAGATCGAATAAACAAGACCAAGCGTACGAATTTGCACGATGGATCCTACAAATATTGGAAGACGAAGGATTTATGGCAAGGCTTGCAGGCGGGTGTGTAAGAGATCGGCTTCTCGGGATAGAGCCAAAAGATTATGATATTGCA
>CAILAO010000034.1 GCA_903832105.1 uncultured Pseudomonadota bacterium
CGATTCAAACGCAGCTTGATGGAAAGGCTGCTGGACCAGCTTCAGCTACCGACAATGCTATTGCTAGGTTTGACGGGACGACTGGAAAACTTGTACAAAATTCGGGCGTTGTGATCGATGATTCGGGGAATGTTGGTATTGGGACGTCTCCGACATCGTTACTACATGCTTATGGTAGCAGTCCGTACTTTATTTTGGAAGGAAGTGAATCAAGTGGCAAAAAACTATATTTCCGTGAAGATGCTGGACAACTTTACATTGGGCAATATGGCATTATAAGTCGTTTCCAAATGGATTTAACGTCAGGAAATACATATCTGGCACCTAACGGAGGAAATGTCGGCATTGGGACGACTAGTCCAGCCTTTCCGCTCACTGTGGCAAAGGCTGGAACAGGTGTGCAGACATTGTTGAGTCTTTACAATTCCCAAACCCCGGCAGCCGGACAGGGAGAACAAATGGTTTTTTCTGGTGACGCAGGTCAAACGATGAGCGCGATTCGATCGAGCTGGGATGGAACAGCTAATACGGATGCATATCTTGCGCTCATAACTAGAAGTGCCGGAAATAATCCCGAGGTAATGCGTCTAACAAGCAATGGACTGGTTGGCATAGGAACAACCTCTCCTGCCTACCGTTTGGATGTGCAAGATACTGGATCTAGCTTAGCCCGCTTCCAATCGAGCGGAGATACTCTGGGTTATCTTGACATCGCGAATTCCAACTCTGGAAGCTCCGCGGGCGCCATTATCCGTCTGATTACTAAAGATGTCACAAATTCAACACTAACATCGAGTCATCTCGTTAAGTATCGGGCTGGAGGTTTCATCATTGCCAATAATGAAACCGATTCAAACGCCTATACTGCTTTTACTCAAGGCGGGGCTGAACGGATGCGAATAGCGGGTTCTGGCAAAGTTGGCGTTGGCACGACGAATCCCTGGGCTACATTTACCGTTGTTGGGACAAATAGTTTTATTACCCAACAAGGGCAGTTCACTCTTAGCGACAGTGCATCGAGTATGGCGATGAATGTTGGTGTCGGTATCGGTGGAGGAGGTAATAAGTTTTCTTGGATCCAAACGACAGAATCAAGTGTCTCAAATGATCGCAACTTGTCGCTTCAGCCTGCTGCCGGCAAAGTTGGGATTGGCACCACTACGCCAAGTTATACACTCGACGTCTTCGGCGACATCAACACCTCCTCCTGCCTTCGTCTGGCCGGGGTGCAGGACCGAGGGACTTGTTCATCAGACGAAAGGTTCAAGAAAAATATTCATCCCATCACCGGGGCATTATCAAGAGTGTCTCTTTTGAATCCGGTCCATTATGAGTTCCGCGCCGAAGAATTTCCGGAAAAACATTTTAGCGATGAAGTCGAGACCGGACTGATTGCCCAGGATCTCGAAGAAGTTTACCCGTCCTTGGTCAGTACTGATGCGGGAGGTTATAAAAGTGTTAAATATGGGATCGAGCTGGAGATGGAGACCATTGCAGCGGTTAAGGAACTAAATTCCAAGGTTGAGGAAAAGGATCAAGAAATCAAGAGACTCAAGGCTGACAATGAGTTGATAAAGACTTATCTCTGTGAGACGCAACCCAGGGCTCCATTTTGTGCGCACTGACAAAAATTCGAATTTCGGAATTTCGGGGACACGTCACAGATGGTTGTAAGAAATGCTTGCTAAAGGGGGATTTATGAATGCTTTTTATAAAAGTTTCGCGATAACATTTTTCTTCATCGGTGCCGTCGGACTAGCTCCTTTATCCCATGCTGAAGAATATAACCTATCTTACGGAGCACGTCTTACCGAAGCAAATGGGGCGCCGATTTTGGGTCAAGATGGAAAACTTGATCTCGAAGTCAGTTTTTATAATGCTGGAACCGGTGGCTCACCAATTGGAGCAAGCCCCATCTCGTTTCCTGGGATTATCATTGCGGAAGGCGTTTTCCAGCTTAACATCACCTTAACACCAACAGAATTTCATCAGGTGTTTCAAGATCCCTCGACGACAGTTTATATCGAAGTCAAAGATGTGAAGAGCGGTGCTGTATTTCCAAGACAACGTTTTTC
>CAILAO010000035.1 GCA_903832105.1 uncultured Pseudomonadota bacterium
AGCCTTGAAGATCAGGCAAAAAGGCCCCATTCAGAATCCAATAGAAATGGGGAATACGCATGAGGTCATGATAAGCACGCTCAATGGCCTGACGGGTTACACCGAGGAATTTTCAGCATTGTCCGGAAAGGAAATTGCGTACAGAGCCAACGGCAATGCGACGGTATAAATTATTTAAAAAACGAGCGAAAGAGCAAGAAAGTGCTTGACATTTCAAAATGAGGCCAGATTTTTCAAAATTTCGTATACCCTTCTCAGACAAGGAGATACGAAATGCAAGACACAATCTGGCCCCACTTCTCTTTCAAAAACAACAAAACCTATACGACATTCCGCGAACCCCTTACGAAAGCCCTTGAAGATATTCCTCATGGGGAATCGAAAGGGAACAGACCGTATCAGATGAATATGGAACAATTCCTCGACATCCTTGTTTATTATCATCTCATACATCCCGAATCGGGCAGGTGTCTGATTCAGGAACTGGAACAGGATTCCTTTGCCAAAACCATGATTGCGCCTCATGACGGAGTGAAAAAAAGCAGCTTTTTCGAAGCCATGCACTCACGCGATTTTAATTTTCTTGTTCAGGTTTTCAACGCTCTTTTGGCACGGGCGTTTTCAATTCTTCCCAAAGAATATTCCGATCTTGGTGAGTTGATTGCTATCGATGGCACATTGATCGACGCGGTTCTTTCCGCAACCTGGGCGGATTATCGGACAAACTCAAATAAAGCGAAAGCTCATTTTGGATTTAACGTAACTCAATCCATCCCTTCACATTTCACGCTCACCGCAGGCAAAGCAGATGAACGGAAAGAAGTGAAACACCTGATCTCGCCGGGGCAAACTGCCATCATCGACCGCTATTATCAATGTCATGCCAATTTCGACCAATGGCAAGCAGAGGGTATTCACTTCGTTTGCCGCATACGTGAAAACACAACGAAAACTATCATCACAGAAAATCCGCTCTCACCCGAGAGCAAGGTCTTTTATGATGCCATCGTTACCCTGGGGAGTTCAAAAGGCAATTCCACCCAAACCCCACTCCGGGTCGTCGGGTATCGCGTCGGCTTAAAAACATATTGGATCGCAACCGACAGAGTCGACCTTTCCGCCGAACAAATTGCCGAAATCTATCTCCTTCGCTGGAAAATCGAGGTCTTTTTCGGCTGGTGGAAACATCATCTCAACGTCTATCACCTGCTCGCCCGGTCGTATCATGGTCTTATGATTCAAATCCTTGCCGGCCTTATTACGTATCTGCTTCTTGCCATGTACTGTCGTAACTCGTTCCAGGAGAAAGTCTCTATCCGTCGTGTACGCGAACTCCGTTTCGCTATCGCCAACGAACATCGCTCTTCTTGTTTCGTCTTTATACCTTTTTTCCTATATTCTCGTTCACCCGCTTTCCTATACGCAAAAACTTAACCGGACAATGCTGACAGATTGATATTTTTTCATTGGAATAATTCATGAAGAAAACTATGTTCAAAATGATGTGTTTTGCGGGGTCCATCCGGCACCCGTGAGTTTTTTTGAGAGCGTCGCTTCGCTCCGATTTCTAAACGCCGGATAAAATCGGAATCAAGCGCCGGATAGATCGGAATACGCATTCAGAAAAGTAACCGTTGAAAAT
>CAILAO010000036.1 GCA_903832105.1 uncultured Pseudomonadota bacterium
CATGAGGTCGTCCGAATCGCCGTGGAGTTTCGCGGCAACGAACTTTGGCTTCAGGAAGCTCCGCCGTAATGTGTGCCTATCAGGGCGATTCGAAAATGAATATCAGGGCAAAAAAATATGTTGACGAAAATGCAATCTTCCGTATGGTGGGATCTGAACGATGAGCATGGAGAAAGTTTACAGGACGGGTTACAACGGTATTTTCGTTTTTTACGATTATGAATGACCTCATCAAAGTTTGGAAGATCGTGTTCCCAGGGGCGTTCATTTTATGGCGCACTAATGATCCACCTTATTATTGACGAATTTTGGTCTTGACAATAGGGTCAAGCATACACAGATATTGTCTATAAATTTTTCATTTCAATGAGACTGAACCAGTACCAGAGAGGACAAATGATGAAAATAGAAGCAGAAGTATTCAAAGTAGTACGACCATGCAGGTCAATATTTGCAATATGTAGTCTAATTTTCCTTCTTGCCTCTTTCTTTTGCAAATATACATTGACTGACGCCGCAGCGCCTTATTCAGAGAGCGAAGAGTACTGGCGTACATTTCGTTATCAGAATCCTTTTTTTGTTCAGGATCTTATTTTGTCTTCGCCTTTGAATGATGGATCGCGATTGTTGATTCTCAGCGAACCACCTCCCTTGCTCTTTGGAAAGATTGAAGAGACATTAAAAGAGGCTTTTGGTGATGCTTACAAAGGGCATGATGTGTACACGCAGAAGATCGGTTTTGATGGGTGGGTAAAAGACATTGTTGTAAGCCTTTCGTATAGCAAGGATTCTGAGTGGCGTCTCGAACATGATATAGCCACGCTCCATCAGAAAATTTTTGGTACTGACTACAAAGCAGGGTATCGGCTGTTCGATGTAAAATCGTGGTCGCTGGCGGTTACATTGAAGCGAAGAAACGGAGCACCTCCTGATCTCAAAATATCGGCCAATTCAATTAATGAGTGGCTTTTCGAAAAACCGGTCGGGTTAGTTGAAATAACTGCGGGCACAGTAGGATTTCAATCTTTATCCGATAAGCCAGTGACCCTTGAAGAAGCTTTCAATTCCAGGGGCGTTGGTGTGTTTTATAGCGTCGATCCTGGATTAGTTGTTCTTATCATTGACCGAGATCGTAAACTCAACGAGGACAAAGCATATCTTCGCCAATTTTGTCTTGATACCGATGCCATTATCGGCGCAATTGCGATGACGGATGACAAGTCAAATAAGCTTGCGATTATTGGTCGAGAACGAGACACCGCATTATCCGAAATGCCGCCGCTTCGCGTGGAAACAATTCTTACTCTCGCTGCCACTAATGAAGAAAATCTTGCGCAAAGCTATGAAAGAAACCTCCCTCTCGCTGATAAGACAACAGATCAGGAGTTAGTGAAATTCGTTGAAACAGGAGAAGAAAATAATTCGCGAGATGGGGCAAGCAATGTAGATTGGGCTCCAATTCTGTTGAGCCATGACTTGACCCACACTGAATATGGCAACCTGCTGAACATTACGGATCAAATTCTCAAAAGTTGGTCTATGTCCAATATCATCAAATATGGTAATTTCCCCTATCGCGCACCGTTTGAGTTTCCATTTATTCAAGGAGTTACAAAGTTTTTATACGAATACCTCAAATATTCTCCACTTACATTCAACTGGAATACGGCTGGTTTTGGCTCATGGGTGCCATTTGGAAAATATAATATATTTGCACTGCACCACACGGGAGCATTACCCGTGTCCTATATCATTGACAACATCGACAATGTCAATTTTGCCACCGCTGCTGATTCCGAAGCAAAATTTATTGAGGCCGAGGATAGATATTGGCAATTTTTTGCCGAGTTACGAGATCCTAATCTCAATCGCGCTGCGCAATATGCAGCCCTACACGTCATATTTCGTAAATATGGAGTAAGAGCGGATCGCGAAGAACCCAAACCATCCCTTGAAGAGTATGAACAACGTTGGAAAGCTTTAGAACTTGAAACACGTGACGCTTTAAATACTGCGATAGAACATTCTGATTTATCAAAATTGCAACTCGTAGCTTCGTTAAAAGCAAGGAAATGCTTGTCAATATTCAAGGTAAATTCTCTACAGAATTGGTTACATAATAAGGATGCCATTCTTTCCGAAATCAATACATTCCGAACCTCAGAACATTCACTGTACGACTTAGCTAAACTTTTCGTAGATTCTCGGTCGTATTTGAAAGCACTCTCCGACACCTACGAATCTAAAAAAACCCAATTTACGATTGCTTCAAATCAGCGTGATAACAAGATTGAAGAATTTAATCGTGATGTGACATATTGTAACTCTCAAAACCAAAGAAGCAGCAATCTCTTCTTGTTGAATTGTAATCCTACACAAATCAACTCTCGCCGAACTAAAATCGAACAAGAAGATGCGAGATTGTTTCAACTTCAAAACGAAATTGACGAGTTAGAACAAGAGAAGAGGTCTCTTTCTAATGCCATCAATACTATCCGTGATGCGGTCGAGGTGTTTGGTAATTGCAATAAAGCGTGGCGTGGCGTTGTTGCCGAGCAACAGGATTTCTCTGAGGGATTTGTCAAAACCCCGTCTATAGTGGTTTCAGTAGATTCACAAGATAGTACTGGCGGATACGGCGGTCACAACATAGACGGACGTTCTCTCAAAGTGATTCCAGACAGTTCTGTTAGTCGTGGTAATTTCTTTTACGACCGTGATATACCTGATGTGCTAAAGATAAACCCGGACGATACGGCAAATGCTGGTGCTGCTGCGAGAGCCTTCGAGCGTCTTCGCCAAAAGTATTTAAAGGGGTCAGACAGTTACAAGCAGATAGTTGATGACAGAGTACGTTCAGCGCTGACCCAATCGGTAAGGGCAGTTGAGCCAGTTGAGACGGCTCTCGCTCGCAATATTCCCTCCGTCAACAAAGGTCGAGGGCTTGGAAGTAGCGGTATAGACCTTGATCGAAATTTCGTTGGTGGAATGCGGGTAGAGCTTAGTGCGGCAGACGTTCAATGGTTTAACCAGATGGCGGAGACTTCGGCAGCCCAAGTCGTTGTTCAGAAAGTTGAATCAGGACACCGGGTTTTATATAAGCAGAAAGGAACGGTTGTTGCCATAAAAACAGAAACCCAACCCGCTTTCCAACGGGCGATTGAGCAAGCGGTTGACTTGGCTAGTCGGGACGTGCCGAGTAAAAAGGGAACAGTTGCTATGGTCTCAGACGGAAGTTTGTCTCAGGGAGACATGCAATCCTTGCAGTTGAGTGCGAATACCCGGCAAACAGCGGTTGTAGCGTCAGGAGGAGGTGGTAATCGAAATTTTGTCGATCTCAAGAGAGTTGCTTCAGGAGATAATGAACCACCAAATGGCGGTAAGCCGCCCAATAATAGTGGAGGTGGAGATGGATTTTTTTCTAATGGGAAAGGTTTATTTCTTCGAGTTTTCAGCCGAAATCGTAATTATGAGCCATTACTGAAGAGAACAGATGCCAATTGGGCAGCCGCTCGAGTTATATCACAATATATTATTGCACGAGATAATGGAGGACTTGCGGTCATCAAATTAGAAGTACCATTTCAAAAGAATCCGCCGGGTGATTTTTTTAATAAAATGGCTGTGCGAATTATTTCGGTTTTTAGACGAAAACCTGAGCAAAAAGACCTCGAAACATTATTTGATGTGAGCTCCAAATCATGTGCTCAGGATACCCCCGATGCAACTGTAGCTGATCGGGTTATCAATATTCAACAGGAATATAAAAAGCGTGTGGGGGAAGATGCTGATTTACGCATCAGGTTGAAACAGGGAAGTCAGGATATGTATCTCATCGAGATTTTCGTGGACGACGAGCCCTATGAACACGCATGATTTATTTTCAAAACCGACTCGACCGCAGGAGTGCGCCATCTTAATTGCACCTCCTTTGGATGTAAATTCATTTGAAAAGGATGTGGAGATGGCGGCAGCATCGATCCCTGCACGAGATGCACGTGGCGATTATGCCTTTCGAATGGTGAAGGCACTCCCAGAACCGGATGTGCGGAAAGCCTGGGATAAAGATGGGCAAGTCGTTGCTTCGCTTTGCCGTGAGCTGATATCTGATGCAAGATCTGTAGGGGTTAAAGTTTACGAGGAGGCCAGCCAGGAAAGGTTGATTCAAGTAACGAACGAGAGAATATCGGTTGTGGTGTTGGTTGCGCATTGGCGGGGTTCGCGAGTCTGCGATACTGACATTCGATTGAGTGAACTTTGGAATGCGCTGACTGCAATTCAAACATCGTCCGACCCATTCGAACAGCGCATTTTCAATCACCTACAATCAATAGTGTCAAACACCGAGGAGATTCCAAGGGCATCTGAGATAGCTGATGCAATTTCTGCCATAATCTGCATGGAAGCCGGCTACCCACCCCCGACACCTGATGATGATGATAGTTTTATGGACGCTCCACCTCGTGCGTCTGCAATCGGAAGGGTACGTGACCGAGTGGATAAACTGTTTCCCGATTTTTTGGTACCCGGTAATTGCCTGGAATTTCGGGATGGATATCACAAAGCTTCTGCTGTTGCTGATATGTTTCCCCCAAATTGGAGTGGCGTGGTTGAACTTGCGGTGTGTCACTCATTATATCTGGCTGAGGTCATTAAATCAGGGAGAGATGATCGTCGTATTTTAACCAATGAACTGGCGAAACAACCGGAACGGTGTATTCCAGAGCTATGTGAGACGTTTCTTCGGCTTTCTTCAGGCGATCAGAATTATATCAAACTTCGCTTGGAAGTTTTTGCTGCGTACTCGCAAGCTCTTTCGTCTAACTATAAAAGGAGATCGTATATGCTGTCAAAAAATGTACATAAAGCTTTAGAACGAGTTACAACATCATCTTCAAAGGACTTCGGTTCGAGAGGAGGAGTTTCTCTCTCAAAGGATTTTAAAACTATTCAATCAAACAGTCAAAGTTTCTTCTATGTTGCTGCCGTGATGTGTGTACTAATCTTTGTACTGGTTATTTACCTTATCCTGAAAAATCAAAATAACGTCACTTATCTGACCGCAATCTACGCAATAGGAGGTGCTAGTCTTGCTGGGTTAGTAACTTTGATGATTAAAATCGGCAAGGCGTATGTTGAATCCAGCGTCATATTGATCATTATATTCAATCTGCCAAAAGATGACGTTCTTCCGGCGTTGAAGGCTCTTCGGTCTGACAAGGACAAGCCAACTGATACACAAAAATCTCAAAAGCAATAAATTATTAAAACTCAAATCATAAAAAAGGAGGAGACTATGAAGATCACAAAGGTCATCATCAGTATTCTTGTTATCACTCAAGGGATCACTTTCTATCTATGCTTTTCATTGAATAACAGCCATCAAAAGCTTGCTGCCGAGCTTGACCGGGTCAATTCTTCATTGAATAACAGCCATCAAAAGCTTGCTGCCGAGTTTGACCGGGTC
>CAILAO010000037.1 GCA_903832105.1 uncultured Pseudomonadota bacterium
GCAAGTGGTCAGACATTGTCAGCATACAACCCTACTATATGGGGCAAATGCAAACTGCCGATGCACTTGGCAGGACGAACGCTAACAAACTTGAACGAGAGATCCATATGCCTGGTTTTCGAGTGTATGGGAAGGTCGGAGACTGGTTTGATTATGATGCGAGCTTTAATTATCAACTCGGATATCAGCAGGACACGCTCGGAACACAAACTGGAGCCAATCAATTCAAGCATGAAACGATTGATGCGCAAGGTTATACCATTGAGGCTGGTCGAACCTTTAAGAGTTACGCTTGGAAGCCACGAGTAAGCGCATTTTATGGATATGCATCAGGCGACAAAGACCCTAACGATAACGTAAATAATCGATTTGATCGGTACTTTGGTTTTGCACGACCTTGGTCAGCTGATCACTATGTGATTTATGAAAACATTAAAGCACCTAAGATCAGATTTGACCTCCAGCCGACTCAAAAATTCGGAATAGAGGCAGGGTATTCATTGTTTTGGCTGGCCAATAAAAAAGACCGATTATTCGATTCCTTTGACGGGAATATAAGTGTTGTCAAGGATCCCGGTTTAAATCGCAACAAGTTAGGAACCTGGGGCGACTTTGTTGGGGGAGCATTTGAGGGGAGGCTTCGTTATCAGCTCACTCCAAAAGTTAATACCGTACTTGGATACACGCACTTTACGGCAGGAAATTTTGTAGAAAACGCTATCGCAGCAGCACCAACTCATATTGCTCAACGTTCAGGTAATACCGATTTCCTCTACTTTGAAGTTCTAATAAGCGCATTTTAAATTGAATTTACCTAGACATTATTTTTAAAGGAAAGATCATGAATATTAAAGCCTGGCTGCCAGCAGCTTTACTAGCGAGTCTAATAATCAGCAGCAACGCATCTGCGGAACGAGCCTTACTCAATGTGTCTTATGATCCAACACGAGAGCTATACCAAGAGTTTAATGCCTCATTCATCAAACAGTGGCAGGCAAAAACAGGAGAGAAGGTGGCCGTTAGGCAATCTCATGGCGGGTCTGGTAAGCAGGCACGATCGGTAATTGATGGCCTTGAGGCGGATGTGGTGACTCTTGCTCTGGCGAATGACATCAATGCAATCGCTGAAAAGGCAAAACTGCTCCCTGAAGATTGGCAGAAGCGACTTGCACGTAACAGCACGCCCTATACTTCGACCATCATCTTTCTGGTGCGCAAGGGCAATCCAAAGGGGGTCAAGGATTGGAATGATCTGGCCCGGCCCGGTGTATCCGTGATTACCCCAAATCCCAAAACTTCTGGTGGCGCACAGTGGAATTATCTGGCGGCGTGGGAATATGGAAAACGAAACTTCGGTGAAGCCAGAGCCAAAGAGTTTGTTGCTGATGTTTACAAAAATGTGCCGGTACTAGATTCTGGTGCGCGTGGATCGACCACAACTTTTGTTGAACGTGGTGTCGGAGATGTATTCATCTCATGGGAGAATGAGGCCTTTCTGGC
>CAILAO010000038.1 GCA_903832105.1 uncultured Pseudomonadota bacterium
CTAATTGGGAGATCGCCGGGCCGGGGGTTAGCTTCTTTTTATAAATATCCATGCCCCTCTCATGCATTCCAAGAAAATAGATTTCACCTGTTTTGGAATCAAAAGCCGAGCCTGCCGCAAATCCACCCCCAATGACTTGATGAGTTGTTTTAGTTTTTTCTTTATAAAGATAGACTCCGACTGTCCCCTTATCGCCCCACGTAAATAATACATCTTGCCCGAGAAATGAAGGTGCCAATTGAAAATACGGACTTGGAGCTGGCGAAGTGAAAGACTTTCGCGAGGGATCATATTTTACGACGTTTGCATTTTTATTTTGCTCTTGTGCTAGGAGCAGCCATTGCTCTTGATGTTCTTGGCTCTCCACACTAGACTCGATCGAAATACTAAAAATCATTCGGTCGAATGTTTGACAAACTGATTCAGGTGATGACCCGCTGATTGGTTTTTCCAAAATCTCTGAACCAAAGGCATCAGTTCGATCACGAGCAATAAGAAGAGTTCCGCGTGTGCTTATGTCAAAGTCTCTAAGTCCCCCCCGATAAACTTCGGTCGTGATTCCGTTTTTTAGATCACGTTGATAGATAACGGCGATGTCTCCCCATCCAGACTGACTAAAGTTGGTGTATCCACTTTTCTTTTCAGCCAAAGCATAAAAGATTGACCCTCCAAAAAATCGCAGCTGGCCGCGAAAAGATGACGTTGTTGTGACTAACGTTTCTTGGTCGCCAGTCGAGAGATTTAAAGTGACGAGTTCATTTCTCGGGAAAACTTCACCCGTGTACGGCTCGGGTTCTTTGAAAAAAACATAATAGAGTCTATTCTGGTGGATAGCAAGGTCGATGAAACCAGCGTTTCGATCGGTCACCCGTATACCGTCGATGGAGTAGTTTTCAGCGCGTTTGGTTTCATACGCGCGCCAGTCTTCCCAGAGGTTTTCGAAGTTCTTTCCCCAGATTTTTTTTGCGGAGGTTTCGATCCACACCATTGGGAAGCTTCCTCCATACCATTCGAAGTAATTTCCAAGCTTTTTTTCACCATATGTTTTGGAAAGATAGTCCAAGAAAGCCGCACCGTAGAGATAGCCACCAAATGATCGCGGAAATTCAGGAGTCGGATATGTGGCTTCCGCGGGAGAAGGAAGAATTTTTGCCTTTGCTTGCGCGGCGATCATGGCGCGCAGTGTGCCCGAATTAAGTCGTCCCACATAGGGTGAGAGCTGGGATTCAGTATAGACAGTGATCCCTTCAATAATCCAGTGGGGCGAATGGATATTGGGGGCAGAAAATCCGAACGGATCTATCCCGAAAAGGCTATGAAGAGTATCAAAGATCCCGCTTGTTTTCGTCAACTGGAGAATATGGGTTGTTTCATGGAGTCCGACGAGGCGGCAAAAATTGTCGCTAGATACCCCTAGGATATCTCCGGGCGAGGCTTGCGCAAAAGGTTTCACGAAAAGTGTGAGCTTCCAATTGAGTGGATCGGCAAAGGCGTTGGAGTCATAGCCGATATCTTCCAAAACCACAGGCAGGAGACGATCTAACCTATTTCCTGTAGTTCGAACGCCAAGTGAATAGGAGGACTCCATATCTTGAAGACACTGCCTTGCTCCGTAGTCTCCCTCGTGAAAAAACAGCGCGAAGTGAGGTGATTTCAGAACCTTCCAGTCAAAAGCAAAGAGTGATGTACCTGAAAATAAACAGAAAGCTAGTGCGATACCGATCATGCGAGGAACCACGACTCTCTTTGACATAAGATGACTCCACTTCCTTGCGGGCGTTAAAGGTTTTCAGTAAAATAGAATCCACTTTCCTTAAATTATCCGATGTCTTGCCACGACAGAAGAAATATTCCAGTGGATTGCGGGGAATTGGGACGATAAAGTCATAATAATTCGTCTAACGAACTAATAATACTATTATAAAATGAGCTGTTAAATTTAAAAGATATCGAGAAACCTACGTTTTTCTTACATGTCTTGCGTCCAATCTTATAGTATGAGAGAAAATTCAGGTTATGTAGACACGGCTTTTGAGGAATCAAATTATGGAATCGTCTGAGCAAAATAAGTCCCTTCCTCTCAACATACTTTGTGGGGATGAGGTGCGTCAGTATTTGTGGCGTTTTTCTGACCGGATGGATTTACAGATGTTGGCGCAAGCTTCGCGCGCTGTTGCACGGGGGAAAGTAGCAGAGCTTGTTTCGAAGGGGGCGAGATCTTCTCACGAGTGGACCGAAGAAAAAGCGGGTTTGCTCCGTATCTATGATGATTCTGGAATTACTGCGGCCTTTGTTGATCCCGAATTTGGTGGATTTATCGAAGGCCCTAAAAATATGGCTCTTGCACTCATTGCATTTGAACTATCTTGGGTTGATGCAGGTGCTGCAACGTGCAGTCTTGCTGGAAATTTAGCCCTGGGCCCTATTCATGAAAGAGGGACGAAGGAGCAGCGCGCACGTTATATGTCCGGGTCTGTTCCGGCAAATTCAGAAACCGGTTCGCCGAAATATCGCGGAGCTTTTTGCCTAACGGAACCAATCCCTTACGTCGGTGTTGATACAGGTGTTTTGAGCGGCAAGGTCAGAGTAGCTGAATGGAGCCAAAATAAAGAACCCATCCTCGAGGTTGATAAAAGAGGTCGCTTTATAACCAATATGGGATTCGCTAATTTTGTGACGGCAGCGGTTGATTCCGCAGACCCAAAGATTAAGGGATCTTGTATGATTATTTTGGAGGAAGGGGATCAAGGCATCTTTGATCGCGGTTCCCCAACACATAAGTTTGTCCACCAGCTATCATCGACATCAGATCCAATTTTTAAGCAGAAAGTTCCCGCAAGCCGTATCATCGGCGGTTATACTGTCAAAGATGGCGTCATTATTCCACGCTATGGACACGGTGAAATCATTGAGGCTGTGTTCAAGAGAACACGTGTGACGGTGGCGTTGATGACGTCTGCAAAACTATTATCCTCGATCGAACCAGTGATCAGATATCATCGCCATCGCTACAGGGGCGGGGCTGACACACCGACTGATTCGCCGCGTTATAAATTTGGCATTCAACATAAAGAAGACCCCGTTCACCGTTTAACGGATATTTGGGCGATCGGTGCCGCCAGTGCTTCCCTCGGTTTTTGGGCCGCAAGAGCCTTCGACGAACTCGATCCAGTCGAGCGGGAGAAAGATAAACTCTTTGAATCGCAGGGTGTGACAGGGCGAGCACAACTAAAAGCCCTCCGTGAAGTTGAAAAAGAGGCCCAAGATAGAATTCTGGCGCGAAAACCGCTTTCAGACGCCTCTCTTCTTGTGAGATTTTCCGCGCTTGATTCGTTAGCTAACGTCCTTTGCCCTGCAACCAAACTCTGGAACACGGGCGTTGGAATTAACACGATGCGCGAAGCTGTCAGCCTTATGGGGGGCTATGGCATCACAGAAGATTGTCCCGGATTTTTAGGATTTAAATGGATTGATGGGCAGCTTGAGGCGACTTATGAGGGGCCTGAGTCTGTTCAGAGAAGACAACTCAGTGTCACCATGACAAGCCCACTTTTCCTCGCGCAATTTGATGTTTGGATCAAAGAACTTGAGACTCTCTCAGATGGGGGCGCTAAAGCTATGATGCCAGCGACGGCAGCCATGGAATTATGGCGATGGACACTTAACTATCTTCAAAAGGCTAAAGACTGCGAAGGGGCGTCTCTTTTCACAAATAGTCGCCAAGGCGTTTCGTTTGCTATAGCAGATGCGCTTTGTTGGCTCTTGGCTTCGAAATCCTTGGTAGATGATGTCGAGACCTTAGCTATAAAAGGTCACGAGAATCCAATTATTAAAGATTCACTCGCGCATCTTGTGAATATCTATACCGATCTCAGTGCTATTTTTGCCGCAAGAGCTGCGGGTGAAGCGGCGAGGATCTTAACAGATGTGTTTTTTGGGTATCAGGGTTCTGGAACCACGCCTGAAAAAGAAACATTTAAAAAGATGAGAAATCTTATAGACGAAGCTCAAAGCTCTTCACGCATTGCAAAGGATCGCGTTGCAACAGTGCTGACACAAGTCATTATCCCTGAAGCGCCTGAGTATTAAAGTAGTATGTCACCCTCTTCGACTGATAAGTTAAAAGATATTGAGCGTCCAGCGATGGATGTTGACATTGCTTGTGTTGGATTTGGACCAGCCACAGCAGGTTTTTTGGCAACACTGTCAAAAGCATTGGGAGAGCATTTTTTCGAAAGTTCTAGTATGCCAGGTCTCCCGCTCCAGGTGGTTTGTTACGAGAGAGCAGATGATCTCAGCTTCGGCGTTTCAGGTGTTGTTACAAAAGGGCGGAGTCTTTATCAAACCTATCCCAATTTTAATGTATCGGAGATTCCAACTGGGGTAGCGGTTTCCGAGGAAAGACTGATTTACCTGCTAGATCCGCTGGGTGTAAGTCGAAGATCCTTCGTTTTCAAGATCGCAGATGCATTTCTTCGTGCTTTGTCAGTCATCCTACCGCAAACTCTTTTTAATAAACATGCGTTTAAGTTTCCCTTGGTCCCATGGTTTATGAAAAAGCATGGAAAAAAACACAAGGGTTTCGTTCTATCGTTGGGACAACTTATGCAGTGGGTTGGACAGGATCTTATGACAAAAGGCGTTGTTCAACTTTGGCCCGGAACCCCCGTAGCATCTATATTGGTTGAATCAAAAAGCGGCGCTCAGAAGCGTGAGAAAAAGGTTATAGGCATTCGACTTACAGATCAAGGCGTCGCAAAAAATGGCGACCCTACTGAGCAATTTACTCCTGGGATGGATATTCGAGCAAGGCTGGTGGTGATTGGAGATGGGCCTGTAGGTTCTGTAGGGCAAGAACTTGATGAAATTTTTGGGGTGCCGAAAGACTATGCTCGGGATGAATGGGCTGTTGGTGTTAAGGCTATCGTGGAATTGAAAGAACCTGTGTATCTTAAGCCTGGCACGGTCCTTCACACATTCGGTTTTCCCGAACCTGAGATCTTTGGATTCATGTATGTTTACCCCGACCATAAGGCATGCGTTGGTATTTTTGTCCCTTCATGGTTTCAAAATCCCATTGCAACGGGATACCGCTATCTTCAGCATTGGATGATGCACCCTTATCTTTGGCAGTATCTTGAGGGGGGAACGCTCACTTCTTTTGGTGCAAAATCACTGCATGAATCTGGAAAGAGGGCAGAGCCTTATCTTGTGGGAGAAGGTTTTGCGAGAATTGGGGAAGGCTCCGGCACGACGAATATTCTGTCTGGATCAGGCGTGGATGAAGCGTGGATGACAGGTTTGCTGTTAGGCGAGGCGACGATTGAGCTTTTGAAGAATGGTCAAGCCTTTACCAAGGAAAATCTCGAAAGAACATACGTTGGCATGCGAAGAAAAAGTTGGGTTGAGAAGGAAGCTAATATTGCAAAAAAGTCGCGTGATGGCTTTCGTTTGGGAGTTGCTGCTGGTTTTTTAGGTATGGCTGTGGCCGCTGTGAGCCAAGGTTTTCTATCGTTTTCTTACGGAAAATCAAAACCCAAGACTGAACCAACTTTAAAAAAGTATGTTCGTGGAAGAATTTCTGGGAATGAGCTTGAAAAAATTGTCACGACCTGCCAGCAAGGTAAAAAGCCGCTTCACGATGAGATTATGGACCATTTAGGATGGCCTAAAATTCCATTTGACGGGAAGCTTCTTCTGTCGCACCAAGATGCTTTGCTCTTAGGGGGGAAGGTTCAAGCGCCGCTTAGCGGCTATCGAGACCACGTTGTTTTTAAAGACAAAAGCATCTGCAAAGAGTGTTCCGTGCGTAAATGTTATGAGGTCTGTTCAGGGCAAGCCATCATGCCCGATGAAGAAGGACTTCCTCAATTTGAACGGGAAAAATGTGTTCATTGTGGCGCTTGCTTTTGGAGTTGCACGCACGGGACAAGCGATCGTGAAACTAATATTAGATTTTCGGCTGGACCAGGCGGACTCCATTCTGCAATAAACTAATGTCATTATTCTGACGAGAGAAGGATCGAAAAAATGGCTCTTCAAAACTTTCACATTGTCGTGTGCGGTAGTCTCGTTCCAGATCCGTTGCAGGTTCTGGAGCCGCTTTTTGTGAACGGTTCCGGCGGGGTAGCGCCAGCGCTAAAAAACGAACTTATGCTCCCCGTGATCCTTGATCCTTGGGCTGCGCATGCTTTATATGAGGGGGCACATCTTCAAAAGAAGGTCCCAGGAAGCAAACTCTGGCTTGTCAGCCTCGGGCCAAAGGCAAAACTTCAGCAGCTCATGATGACCGTGGCGCAAAAGGCTTCATTTGAATTGGTGGCTGTCGACGGTCCTGCGGGTGGTTTTTATGATTCGTTTGATGCCGCGGAGATTTTGGCAGAGGCGATTAGAGGTATTAATGGCCTAGATATGTCGAAGCTTTTTTTGTTTGGAGGATGGTCATCGGCCTCACGTGGAAGTGGCACGACCATGCAGTTTATTGGTGAGAGACTCGGGGTGGTTCAGCAGTTCCAAGGTGTTGATGAATTAGTTTTCGATGGCGACGAAAGTTTTCGGGTGTTAGAGCGTATTGAGGGCGGAAAACACCAAGTCTCTGAGGTGTCATCTCCCCCTGTTTTGATCGGCTGGGCAACCGGCAATCTTCCAGAGCCACCAAATAATCCTCAAATAGGCATGGCAAATATGCGCGGGATTTTGCCAGCTCTTGGAAAAGCGAAAAAAGTCGATTTTGCAGCCGTAGGAGATGCCACAAAACTTTTATTTAGTGATGTTCACTTACCGACGCAACGTCGGGAGACAAGAGTCGTGAAAGATATGTCTATTGACGAAATGGCACACGAAATTGTCGCTTGGATCAGGGGGTAAGGACTCATGGAAAAGATATTGGTTCTTCTTTCTACGGAACAAAATGGTGAGCTTGGTAAACACGCCCGTGAGACTATTGGGGCGGCAAAAAGTCTTTCACATGAATTTGTTTTGGGCGTTGTGGGAGACTTGTCAGAAAAGGCTATGAAAGATCTTTCTCAGGCTGGTGCAGATCACATGTTAATTGTGGCTGGCGGTGACTTTAATATGTCTCGCTATGCCAGTGATGCTTACGCAGGAGAACAGATCGTGAGGGCGAGCGGCGCTGTTTTAGTGCTAGCACCTGCGAATTCAAGGTGGAGTCGCGCGTTGCCGGGAATATGCCACAGACTTGAGGGTCGCATGGATCCGCAAGTGACCGCACTTTCGCAAAAAGATGGTGCGATTTATGTGACGCGATGGTTCTATAGGCAGCGCATCGAAGCGGTGCTCACTCGCAAGTGTCGTCCGTGGTTCATCACGATTTCAGCCGGCAGTTTTCCAGTATGGGAAGGAAAGGGTTCTGAGGTGAAAACGTCAGTAGAACGTCTTAATCTTACATTACCCGATACAATGAAAAAATCGAACGTATTGTCCATAAAAGAACCACCCACAAACCAGCAGACGATAAAACCCGATAGTCCTCTTCTTTTTGTCGCTGGGGCCGGATGGACCAAAAAACAAGCTGATGGCGCTGTGCATCAAGAGGAGGCCGAGAAGTTGATTTTTGGTTTTCTAGACGCCTCAAAGGCGTCACTCGGTGGGACAAAGTCTGTTGTTGATCTCGCCGGTGAGGGGCAAAAGTCGTTATCACTTATGTCTCATCTTCACCAGGTAGGTCAGACAGGATCCACCCCGCGGCATAAAAAAGGCATAGCAACCTGCTGCCATGGCGAAGAACCCCATGTTGTAGGTTGGCGCTTTATTAACGAACGGCGTGCCATCAATCTCGATCCGAATTGCAGTTGGGCACACGGGAAAACGGATGTTCTCTATGTCGCGGACGCCTTCCAGTTGGTAAAAAAGGTTAATGAACTGCTGTCGCGGTGACGCGGCCAGATCTTAAGGACGACCTTGGTCATTAAGATTTCCTCGCTTACTTATTGACCCCTAGGCAAAGAAGGCTTATCATCTAAAGAAATTGGAGTAGTTTGGTGGATTTCCAATGCGTTAATCTTTTTAAGAGGAGGGAGATGGCGTGATGTTGGTGAGAGGTCTTTTAATCATGTTGGTGTTTGGATTTTTTGCGTGCTCTTCCGACGAAGAGAAAAAAATGGACGAACCAGTAGCGCCAGCGCCAAATGCAGCGGCAGTGCCTGACACACCTGGGACGGCTGGTGAAGCAGCGGTTGAGGCCCCAAAGGCGCCAGAACCCGCGAAAACAGCCAAAAAAGAGGTCGTTGAAGTTCAACAGTCCGGTGCTTTATTTGTATCCCCATCAAGGCTTAATGTTAGAAGCGGACCTGGGATGAATTTTAAAGTAACTCGTATGTTAAATCACAACGAAAAAATCGCTGTACTGGGCACCGAAAACTTAATTTGGGTTAAGATTGGTGAGAATGAGTTTGTTTCAAGTAAGTATCTGACTGAAAAACAAACGAAGAAGCCAAGCGATCCAGTTGCCTCGGCGAAACCAGAGACAACAAAACCTGCAGCGGCAGCAGCAGAGCCGGCGGCACAGCCAGCGACAAAAGCTGAACAGCCACAAACCGCACCGCAGCAGCCGGAGGCCGCTCCACAGCAGCCACAAACCGCACCGCAGCAACAACCAAACCAATAAGTGTATTAGGTGATATCGGGTGACAAGCAACTTGCATAAAATGATAAGTTGCTTGTTGCCCGTTCTTTTGTCTTTCCTACTTTTTGTCTTTCCGAACAATACTGTTTTTGGAGCCAGCCAAGAAATTCCATCGGCAATTCAGAGTGTTCTGCCAGACTCTATGAAGGGGCGCGTTCTCCTTGGAGATTGCGTTATCCCGAACCAATATGAGAAAACTTATCTTGACCTTAACTCTCCTTTTCTGTGTTTTAAAGGACGCACGGGAGCTGAAGGGATCTTTGGAATCGCTCATCGTGAACATCATCGCGTTCTTTATTTCGGGGAAGCCTATGCGGGACTTCACTTCGGCAAGTATTTTTCACTTCATATAAAACCAATTTATCGGCGAGTCCTTGCTCCTAAGGCTTACACCATAGAACGCAAAGATTGGTACAATGATTATTTTATAGCCCAAATCGGCAATCCCGCGTCATCGAAGTGGCGGCTTGCATTTGGAAAGATGAGGCTCCCCTTTGGGTTCGATTTCAATCCGCTCATGGAATACTATAAGACCCTTGAAGATAGAACTTTTTGGAGCTCGCCATCCAATGGATTTAAGGTCACCTATGATGACCTCAGGAGCCTACAAGTCGAGCTGGGGGGAGGGCTTTCAAATAATTCACTCTCTACAACCGAAAAAAATCACTCCTCCGACGTTTTTAAGAACGATGATGCCATCAGTTTAAGGGTTTCGACTGATTTTCCTGCCCTTGAAGGGTCAAAGTTGCAAGGGTCAATCTACACAGAACGCAATGGAACGAGGCGCTACGGCCTTGGGTTTCTGAATATCAACAGAAAAAAGGATATCAGCGCCTTTGAATGGGTTAGACACTTCCCCGTCACGCAAGATGAGAGACTTGATTTTACACAACTCTTACGGCTTACTTTTCAGAGCCACCCAATCAATAACGGACGATGGCTTTTTAACTATGACGACGAAAGATATCGCTACCGGTTGGGAACTTTAGGTTATGATTATCTGACATCACAATGGTTGTACTTGCGATTTACCGTATCTTATCTAAAATCAGAAATTAATGCCAACGACAGTTACTGGTTTGGCGCTACGGGTTTTCACGCGCAGATTTGAGGTTTTTTGAACACCAAAAGAACACATGCCTTTTTCTTATTGGTTAGCATCACTATGGGTGCATTCGTGATCCATTTCGATGTTTTAGCTAAGGGAAAAACCGACAATAGCGGCTCTGTTGTTTACAACTTTGAGACAAATACATCTACATCGACGTCGACCGAAGAGGAAAACCAAAATGATCTACTCGAAATCGAGCAACTTTTAAAAAATCCTACGGTAGTCTACAGCCTGGAAAGTGGCGCCAAGGCCATTGATCAGTCCGTTGAAACCTTAATGGAATCTATATTTTATCGATTGATGGATCAGGAATTTCCCATCGAACTAACCGAGCATTCGCTGTTTTCCATTGGACTCAAAAGAGATGTGTTCTCGTCGCGAAGGGGAACGTACGTTGTTGTTGATCGCGTATCTCTCGGACCCCGTTTTGCAAAAGAAATCTCACGACTTCACAATATTCCAGTTAATCTTGGTGTTAATGGAAACGTCGAAGTCATGGATATGTACTTACGTTCAGATGGAATACGTCTTGCGGAACAATCGGATCTCCCCCTTTGGCGTCGCCTAGTGAACAACTGGTTTGGACTTCTCCCAATTCTTTCCAGCATTTTACCCCCATCGTTTAATCCAAACGAAATGTACGATCCTCTGAGAATGCTTAAAGTACCCTTTGTCTTTCCAACGTCGATGAAATCGTTTGACGCGATGCCACAAAACTCCATTCGGAGTTATTCGATTTCTGGCGGTATTAGTATCGGAATTGATTTCGCAAGTCTTTTGGATAAAAAGTCTCTCGATCTCCTGGCTAAAACAGAAAACTTCACTGCAAGTCTTCCTTACGCCATGTTTAAAGAGGGCAACTATCGAATCAACGTTCTAAAAAAATCCCCGACCGAAGCTTGGGTCGGTTCCAGAAGGCTCGATAGAACCGGGCACTCGATTGGCGCAGATCTAGGGCGGACACTTTATGTGCTTGCGGGGGTGTTCCCCTACTTTAATTGGAAAGGAATTCCCGTAGGTATTTTCCCGATCGACTTCGAACTATCTCAAAGCTTGTTAGATGAGTTTGATCTGCTCTATACTTATGACCTTCAAAATCCACTTGCGATCAGTGGCTATTTAGAGGCTGTGAAAGGTAATTTTGTACTTTCCCATCAACTCGCGGAAGAAGAAGCGAAATCAAATGGGAAAAAGAAGACGGGTGTTCAATTTCAGTTCACAAAACAACGTGATGCGGTTGAAGCTGGTCTAAAAAACAATCAAAAGTTCTTTGTATGGCGCGAGTCGCGCCTTGAGAGCCGCTCGAAAGGGGAAGTCGAGGTCGTCGACGACAGCGGCAAGTATTACGTCTTGGAAGCAATCCAAGAGTTGAATGATGAAAATTGGAACGTATTAGTCGATCGGGAGACCGTTAGCGTTCGAAATCAGTTCGAAATAAGAGTTGATCGAGGGCCAGCGCCGGAAAATGATCCTAGCGGGCAATCCTATTTATACACGTACTCTAATGTTGAGAATCCGATGAATTTCACTGCGACGTTCGATATTCGTGATCGTTATACCGATACGATGGAGTTTGAAGACTATATCAAAATGCTTAAGACGTTTTCTGGGCTAAAGCTAACGTCAATTCCAAAATTCCCGATTCGTGATTCACAAGTCTTGGACGATTCCAACAAGGAGCGGTTTTTTGTCAACCCTGCAGAAGACCAGCTTTCACTCCATGCTATGCCAACGGTTTTAGGCAAGTTTGAAGCACAAGCGTCTATTAACTTCTCTACTCAGATCATCGATGTGATTGCCAATATGGACGACAACACCAAGTGGCGTGCTTTTGCTAGAGCTTTCCGCATTCCGGCACAATATTGGAAATCCGAAGATAGTCGAAAAAGCGCCATATTTCAACTACAATGGCTACGCGCTTTTGTCGCATATCCTTTGCGCTTTTTCAACTTAAGAGTTCCTTCGTTTGACGCCATCAAAGAGGCTTTTGATGGAATAAAAGCATTAGAAGCAATTAAACAAGCAAAAGCGCCACTCGAAAAATTAGATGGCTTCTATAAATTATTTGACACAGATCATCCAATGTACTTGGCCAAAGCGCTTTTAATTCTTGCAAAATCTAAAAATGTGCCTCGGAAAGTTACATTCTTTACCGACCCTCACAATCGTCTTTCAGACGAGATCAAAAGAGATTACGGCGGACTTAATAACCGCACGTTAAGTTCAAAACAGGTCTTTCCGCCGGTCGATCGTTACCGCGTGATTAGACAGAAACTTGCAGCTTTTTACCCCTCTGAGATGAAAGAAGGAGGCTTAAAGCCCATGATTGAAAGTGTTTCTGTTGATTCAAGAGAGGTGCCTCAACTTGACGCGGACAAGTCGTCAGCAGACCAGCAAAAGCAGGATGATCTAGGAAATCTTTTTGGTATGATTTCCAACAAAAAGAAACATGTCTTTCTCTCTTTAAAAGTTGCGAATCTCCCACTAAAAAAAGCTGCAAAGATTTATCTCAAATTTGAGACGTCCGGAGCCACAAAGCTGGGAAAACTAGTTCTTGCAGAAGAAGTTATTAATCTATCGCCGGTATCAGACAGTGCAGAGACACCACAAAGCTTAGAAAAGGCCACCAAAGAAAAGAAGGAAGATATTGATAGCACTAAGGAGGTAAAAATGCCGAGCCAGTATTATGAATTTTTCTTAACTGGCCCCCTCAGTCCTCTGAAAAACTTTGTCTTCGATAAGGCGATAAATTTTGGTGGAGAGTTTACAGTCACGGTCATGGTGTCAAAGACAGGTCAAATATGGAGCGACGATCGGATCTTCAGATTCCAGATCATTGACGGCAACCCGGCGCCGCCGTCATCGTGAGAGGAGAGTCTAGTGACCAAAAAAGTGGTAAAATTTTCTCCGTCAACAGGATCACAAGTCTTACTTAGACGGATTTTAGAGGAGCCAAAGCTTGTCGCTATCGTCCAAAATCTGGACGCACGTGTTTTAACAAAGCTCATTCATCACGTGGGTCTTGAAGACGCTGGTGAAATCGTGGCACTAGCGACCACTGAACAGCTTCATAAAGTCTTCGATGAAGACCTTTGGAAGAGCAATAAGCCCGGTCAGGAAGAGGCTTTTGACGTCCGACGTCTTGGCGTCTGGCTTGAAGTCATGCTCGAAATGGGGGCGAGCGTGGTAGCCGCTAAACTTGTTGAGATGGACCGGGATTTTGTGACGCTCGCAATTTCAAAACTGGTGCTTATTGTCGATGTGGACGCTCTATCGCTCAGCTTTTCGAGCCGTAAGCCGTCTGGATTCGATGATGATGACGATGCTGATGAAAGGCTGACTCGAAACCGCTCGAATTATAACAGTAGTGATGACCTCACTCTTAAAGCTCTCGAAGGAAGTCTAGGTCACGAGTTCGAAAATTATTGGGTTATTTCTAGAGATGAGTATGCGTGGGACGCTCTTCTGGCTGTGTTAGTGGCTCTCGATACGGAATTTCATGGCTTTCTAATGGATCTCTTAGACAGATGCTGCAAGATGTCTTCCGAATATATCGAAGATAATGGCGGGTTATACAATGTCCTAACCTCGAAGGAACAACTCCAGTCAGATGTCGCTTTTGAACGAGAGAAGAGGAGAGGAGACGAAGGGTTCGTTCCACCTCAGGCGGCAAGCGTATTTCTTCATCTCGCGAGGCATTCAAGCCAGAGCGAAGATTATGTTACGAAAACATACTTCAAAAATCTTGAAAGTGTGAAGCCCCGTCGGAGAGGACGTCCACCTTCTCAAAAAGACACAGAATTTAGTCATAAACCTACTCCCCCTCCTCCCGTTGAAAACAAAAAGATCGCAGAGTTTTTGCAGCTCCTACAAGATGCAAAGGTCTTTGACGGACCACAGCAGTCGTTACTTGTCGAGGGCACAGATACGTTCGAAAAAGAAACTGAACAAACCCTGATTC
>CAILAO010000039.1 GCA_903832105.1 uncultured Pseudomonadota bacterium
CGCAAGGGGTAAGTGCTACTCACCGCCTTAACACGGCAGCCGTCCGAAAGTAATTGCTTTTGAAAATAGATTTTAACACGGGAGAAATTTCCGATTGATTCTATTAATGGCCATCAGTAACTGCCACATCAACTCAGTAACATAATTGAATTCTCTAATCAACCCCGGTTTGGCAGCTATCGAGCCGGAGGTTTCATTTCACGATTTCCTATCAACGCACCAATTTAAACTGTAGCTCTTTTCAGCCGGGCAAAATCCAACTGTTTCGTATATTTTTGCGGCATGGTAATTGACATCTGCCACCATCACAAGCTTCTTAGCCGCACCCCTTAAAAAAGCCTTTTCTGCGGTTTTATACACTAAGGTGCTGCAAATTTCTCTACGCCTAGATTAGATCGGTTTTGTGTGTTGACGAATGAAGTTCGGGTATTTTCTTTTTATTAAGAGAATCTTGCACATTAACTTCCCGAATGAAGCTCAGCATTCAAAAAATAGTCTTTTCTCCGCGTTGACCTGCGAGCCATAACTTACATTTAAATCCTCGATCTTCACTAGATCCACCTTGAAGGGCAATTGGCTCTCTTCAAGAGCTTCCTTAATTTTAATGAGCTGCGCTTCAATAAGTTGGGGATCACTATCAATCAACAAATCTATATCACTATACTTTTTATAACTGCCGCGAGCGCGGGAGCCGAAAAGCCAAACTTTCAGCTTCTGGCTTGGAGATAAGACTCCTTTAAACGATGAACATATGACTTCGATATGATCACTTTTTAGACCAGACCCCTTCATTTTTGAAGTTCCAATTCCAGTCTTTTGAGTAGGGAAGAACACTCTGAATAAAATCCTTGGACTTTTTCGAAAACCGCCTTTGCAATGGCGTCTTTATAGATGTGGCTTATGGCATTTCTAGCCTCTAAAAAACTGAGCCATAGCTCAACAGGACGCGTTCACGATCATTCCGTGGCGGCGGCTCCAACGAATTCTTTAATGAGTTCAAAGTGTTTTCTAAAGTTGTTAAGTCAACATTCATGCACTGGTTTTCTATTTTGCAAGAGGTACATCCAGATGGGGTGGCTGATGGGGTTCGAACCCACGACACTTGGAATCACAATCCAATGCTCTACCAGCTGAGCTACAGCCACCATATTTGAATCGTTTAGTCTACTATTCTCATCGGTTATGTCAATGACCCTTTTTAAATAGTGGAATTCATTTTAACTTCCACTTTTAGTAGGCTTACCTCCCGTTTTTCCAAATAGATTAATAAAAACAATTTTATCAAGAGCTTCTATTGAATTCATTAGAATCTTTATAATGTTCTATCAATTTTTTATTAATTGTGGTAGCCTATTTTAAGCCGGGGATAGTATTTTCTATCGTTGGCAGAGTAGCTTCGGAAGTTGCTGTGGAAATTGATCTTGTTGCGTGGGGGTGGATGATGCTGCTGCGGTTTGAATTAACAGGCTTTTTTATACTTCTTTTTGCTCTCCTTTCATCGTGCGGAAAACCAACATCAAACGAAGAGCTTTACCATAGCCCCTCGATCGTGAACGGGGTTCCAGCAATAAAAATTGGTTCATTTAATCTCTTAAGATTAGGTCAAGTTCCAAAAGACTCTGAGCGTATGGCAAAACTCATTAACAAAGCTGAGTATCACATTTTTGCGGGTATCGAAATTATGGATCAGGCGTCTGCCAATAACCTACTCGCAAAACTACGCGAAGAAACAAGTCATGATTGGCAACTCATTTTAAGTTCGGTGCCTAGCGGAGAATCGACTTACAAAGAATTCTTTGGCTACTTCTATAGAAATGATGTCGTAACACCTATCGATGGACATGAGACATTTTGCAATACATCCGAAGGTGTTGATGTACATTTTGCGGCATGTTTTGCAAAAGACCATGGAAGTGGCAACGATCATGATTTTGAGCGCGATCCTTTCATTGGCCACTTTAAAGTAGGTCGTAGTGAATTTTCTCTTGTTTCCGTCCACTTGGTTTATGGAGGAGAAGAACAAGAGGCTGTAAAAAGAAGACAAAGAGAGCTTTCAAGCCTCAAAGAAGTTATGAAGAAAGTCCGATCTTCTACGCCGCAAGCTGACGTACTGGCTGTGGGAGACTTCAATTTGACCTTAGCTGACGATAGCAGTAAATCTTCAAAGAAAATGCCAAAAGAATTCTTTTCCGAAGCACCATCGTTAGGTGGCTTAATAAAAGGAGCTACGACCGTTGGTATGTTTAGTTACGATCATATTCTCTTTTTTAACGACAATAAACATTTGCCGATACCTGGCTCTGAGGAAGTCATTCTCGACTTTGACATTAATGACGCCAAAGACCGCACGGAATATAAAAAGGCTGTCTCTGATCACTTTCCAGTTGCTGCGGTACTTGGTCTTTAAATTATAGTTGCTTTTAGATGTGAATTCTTGCAGCATTACATGCGGTTTACAATCACCCGAAGGCATATTCCCATGTCTAAAGATGAGCATGAAGTAACGTTCCATATCAGGGTGC
>CAILAO010000040.1 GCA_903832105.1 uncultured Pseudomonadota bacterium
GTCGACTTCTGCTTACTCTTGAGGCATAAACGTGATCTTTTCTCTGAAACTTTAGCTTTCTCGCCAAGATCTTCAACTAATTCACGACAAAGCCTGTTGGCCAAGCTAAAGTCCTCCGAAAGAGATCATGATTAGGCCGCAAGATGATGACGACGACTAAGTCTAAACACTAGTGGTTTCAAGCCAATTGAGTACACTATAAGTGTCTAAGAGCTTCCGTCCCCCGACGACAGATTTCTCTCGCATAGTCGGTCCAAAGACCTTGTCCCCAGTACCTAAAACAGCTAGTTTGAGAGGTTAATAGATAAAGCAGAGCGCTTCGATAGGCAACCCCCTTTTTATCGATGGACTTGCCGTCAAGCATCTCGTGAAACATGACACTGAGTTTATTCATTGGCGTCAGTACATTTTCATAATTTTTCACCCAGCTAATACTGTTAGTCCATGAGCCCCCATCCATCGAAAATCCTGGGTGTTCTTGCTTAAGATCGGCGATAGCTTTATCTGCAGCACCTGGACCCCAAGATTTCGAGGATTCAATGCGCGAAAAAACAGTCCCTTGATGTATCGGCTGAATGGCTTCCATCGCGCTTTCAGTAACCCCAGCATCTTCTATCATTTCTAAATACTCCGTTACATTAACATTAACGGTGCCGTCAGTTTTAAAACGCGAGACGGCCTGACGATAAGCACTGGGAAATTCATTCATCATAACGCCGCCATTTTCCCCATCTCCGATTTGAGTCACGATCGGAGGGATCGAAATTCCACCGATTTGAATGTGTTTCAAGGTCAGAGCTTCATAGTAAGGCTGCATTTGCCCTATGAGCTTCGTATCTGATCCTTGAGTTTTGACGAACGCGATTATCGACGCCTCATCGCCGCAGGAGTTTTTCGCTTTAAGTTGAAACGGCTGATGTTTTTGATTAAGCGGCTTTCCCTGGGACGTCTCGACAGTATGTTCTTGCACGAGAAGCCATCGATAGCCACATTCTTTAAGGGCCTTTACAAATTCGAAAGCGACGTCGGGATGATTTGGAAGGTGCATCTCCGGAGGCGAAAATCCCCGAACTCGCGAGAGAGCTTCCCATCCAAAAATGGCAGCGAAGTTTTGCTGCCACGCCCGAATATGAAGAGCGAAGTCCGGAGGGGGAGATGATGAAGCAACGGCATGCCCCCACATTGTGCCAAGCCACTCCACATGCTGTTTGAAATTTGAATCACAAGTGACGCATCGCAGACGTTCGATCAGATCGCCACGCCCCATCTTGCGAAGACCAAAAAGTAGCTCACCTGAATAATCCAACATGACACGTGGGTTAAAACCCTCTGTAACAAGATCGCTGACCAGTTCGCTCATTCTTGCGTAGCATTCGGCAAAGACGCCCGCGTTGTGATTATCCCCCATGTTAGGATGGCGCATCATAAAATCCAGATTGCTGATCAAGTCTGCGGTGCCAAGATCTTCGCCGCCAACAGGAATGAGAGGTTGATGCATGTGGAGTGCTATCGAAAACACAGATTGCAGTCGGTCAAGTTTTAGATTGGTCTTTGGGAGAAAAACGGGGTGGCGTTCACGCGTAACTTCCTCGACCTGTGATTCGAGACCACAGAAATTTGGCAGACCGTCGACAATTTCTGGGATTTCAAAAATATTCAGATCATTCAAAGTGATATTCTCCTAGAAAAATTAGACTCTAAAGCAATCCATTCCCATCGAATACAAGGCCCCTCTTCTGAGAGGATTTTTAGTCTATCATATCTTTTTTAGAAATGCGTCTCACACTGGCTTCTTAAGCCCGCGTATATAAGCGAATAAAGCCCTTGCAGACCTTGGCGGTTTATCTTCCGCATCTTCTTTTTGTGCGTTGCGAATGAAGGTTCGAAGTTGTTTTCGATCAGCCCCGGGAAACTCTTCAAGACACTCATCA
>CAILAO010000041.1 GCA_903832105.1 uncultured Pseudomonadota bacterium
CGTATCAGAAATCCCCATTTACAAAGGTCCTCTATATCGAATCGCCGATCCTGAGATAGATGGGAGGCAAGCTTCCTAAAGTCCTGAAGTTCTTTTGAAATTGTGCGGAGCATACGGTATTCCTACGAAGGTTTCTCTATTCAAATTCACATATAGTGTGTAACATAATTCAGGTGGTAAGGACACCCAAGTAGTTGAATAAAAGAAGGGTCTTACTCATGGATTGTGACTGCGAACAAAGCAATATGAAAAAGTGCAACTGTAGTTACCCCGGATGTGACAAGAAAGGTCAGTGTTGTCAGTGTCTTCATTTTCATTTATCGCAGAAGGAGCTTCCTGCGTGCTGCTTCCCTAACGATGTTGAACGGACTTATGACCGGAGCCAGTCCAGGTTTGCACAACTTGTCGAGAAGCATAAAAAATAAAGAAGTGGGGGACCTTTCATGAAGCGTCTTTTGTTTGGAGGAATGATTCTGCTTCTTTTGTCTTCTTGTGATCCAGAGGGGAGGAAGAAGTGTGAATGGGTTATCGAGGCAGAACCAAGTGACATCGGAAGAGAGCAGGCTGGTTTCATACCGGTGTGTGCTAGAAATCGGCGCACGATGAAACAAGATTGCAGGCTTCAAGCAACGTTGCAGTTTGCGAAAGATGCCTATGAGCGAAAGTTTCGCTATATCGATATGAGTATTAAAAGTCCGGGAAACCCTAGGACGATTACCGAAATAAAATTTTGTGAGTAACTTCTAAAAGATAACTAAAGGGGGATCTATGCAACAAATACGACATTGCAGGCTGTTTTTGGCGTCGATGCTGGTCTTATTGGTATTCAGCATTGTTGCTGGTTGTGGATGCATTAAACGAAGTCCCACTGATAACGTCTCTCAAGACCAGCCAAATGCGAAAACCGCCGATGCCGCACAGCCCAAAAACCAACCGACCGCCGATCTCGCTCGTTGGACAGAGTATTTTAGTCGCACCCTCGAAGATCCCCAGATGGAGGCTGATGAAGCCTGGGGGCTTTTTAGCAGCGGCGGCATGACGGGTCTTGGCCAAGGACAGCGAATGATTTTTTCAAAATCCCAGAAACAAACAGGCCGCGTAAGGACCGTTCAACCTGGCGGACGTGATATTCAGGTGGATCGCGATGTGACAGGAGATGCGTGGAAACTTTTCAAAGAAAGCATAAATTCTGCTGATACTCTTAAGGATGTAAGTCGTGAGGGTTTCGATCAGTATGAGTTTGAATATTGGCATGCCGTAGTTGAGTCGGGAAAAGCGAAAGTCATTAAAAAAGTCATGATGAAGGGGCTTGACGAAAAGGAAACCCCCGCACATAACGCCTTAATTAAAGCATTTCAGGTGATTTCGAAGTAATTGTTTCTCAAGAGGTGGCAAGTGTTGCGCTTAATGAAGTGGTTTTTGGTCGTCGGTGGTATTGGAATGACATGTGTTGCGCTAGCGGAGGCGATGCAGTATTTCGAATGGCCTCCAGTCAACGAGGTGAAATATTACGAAGGGAAAATCACTGCGGGCGGGAAAACCTATAGATTTCGCACTCAGAACCGCAAAGTCTTGCTCCCGGGAGACAGCCAAGTCACTGTTACCGCCTATTCGCCAGCGGGACGCACTCCTCGAAAAGTAACGAAGTCTGGTAAGCAAGTCACTCCTCCTCCAGTCGTAAAAGAAGAGAAAAAAGTGAAACCGCCACCCAGGCAAACTTCCGACTATGCGGAAATTCCCTACAAAGAAGATCATGGTTATAAAGACACTACGAAAGAGGGTGATGATAGCGGTTATCAATTTTTTAAGTCGGATAAAAAGACGAAATCTGTTGAGCGAGACATGTCGAAAGAGTGGCGGTCCTTACTGTCGCTTCACCAGAGTTTTGGTCAGGAAAAACTAACGGCAAAGGGTGGGGTGAGTGATTTTGATGCAAAATCTGTGAATATTGCCGGAGTGTTGTTTCGCGGAACAGTGCAACCCCCGAGGAAACTCCCGTGGCTTTTTGAATTGGAGATCGGTGGTCATAACTTCGAAACAACCACGCGCGAGCAAAGCACTCTTGTTACGACAACTACGGAAGAAAAGAAACAGTTTCTTCGCGTCTACGGTGTGCTGGCAGGATATCGCAATCTAGGAGGTCTCATCGGCCTCGGGCAAAAAAAACAGTTTCTAGGGGCCGGTGCCGGACTCGGCTATTACCGTCTTCCCGTGATGACGGTTTCGGATGCCTCCACTGGCTCTGCGACGCTTGGACTTAAGACAGCCTACGGGCCTCTTCTAGGGCTGTATTATCTTTATACTTTAGATTTTCGCCAGACCTGGGGCGCTTTCTTTCGATATATGCCCATGGCACTCGGAAGCGGCATCAAATCATCGTCGCGCAATATGACGTTTGAGGGGTTTTGGCGCTACTTACTTGATGAGGGTGTCAGTCTGGGACTTGGGCTTGGTATGAGGCAAGATTCAATCCAAAAAGCTATCGACTGCCCAGAGACCGCGGTAAACTGTGAGCCTGACAGCGTCTCCAAATCAACTCTTTTCCAGATTCGCGCTGGAGTGGGTTTGATGCTTTAGGCTAGCGCGTGTACTGAATGGTGCTGGGTTAAGGTCTACGTCGTCGTAGACATAGACTTGAAACTTGAGACTTCAACGTGATCTCTTTCTTGAAACGTTGAACTTTTTCGCTAAAACTTCTACGAGAAATACGGCGAAGCTGATCAAGTAAAAGTCTTCCGAAAGAGATCACGTTGAAACCATAAGATTATGAAGATC
>CAILAO010000042.1 GCA_903832105.1 uncultured Pseudomonadota bacterium
GCAAGTCTTGTAGTACAAGGATTTGACCGTCGCAATGAGGTCCGGCACCGATGCCGATTGTTGGAACATTTACGGTGCGTGTTATTTCTTGCGCGAGCTCTGAAGGAACCATCTCAAGCACGATAGCGAAGGCTCCTGCAGTTTCGAGCGCCTTTGAGTCAGCAATTATCTTCTTTGCATCATCATCAGTTCGACCCTGAACATAGTAACCACCGAAAGCATGAACACTCTGTGGTGTAAAGCCGAGGTGCCCCATCACAGGAATTCCTGTTTTTGTGATTGCTTCAATTTGAGGGCAGACGGTTTCTCCACCTTCCAACTTAATAGACTTTGCGCCGCCCTCTTGAATCAAGCGTCCGGCGTTTTCAACCGCCTGAGCGATAGAGACGTTATAAGACAGAAATGGCATATCGGAACAAAGGAATGAGCGTCTCAAAACCCTTGCGACGCATGCTGTATGGTGAATCATATGAGATATCGTGACTGAAATTGTATTTTCAAAACCCAGCATAGTATTGCCAAGACTGTCTCCCACTAAGGTGATATCTATATGCGAAGCATCGACTAAACGGGCGAAAGACGAATCGTAGCAGGTGATGGCTGAAAGCTTTCTGCCGAGAGCCTTTGACTTCACAATGTCTTTGATCGAAACGTTCGATTGTTTTTTATCTATCACGAATACCTCCCGAATGTTTAGATGGGCATGGCTTTCAGGGCATACAAAAACACTGTGAGTGAACAAAGTCAAGAAGTGAAGAAGTGAACTGTGAAATGTGCAATTTTGCAAAAAGCGGAAATCGTCAATTTCCACGAATTTTTAGCGGGATCGAAGAGTTGAATTTTGAGGCAAAAGACAGCGATGGCGGAAAACGCCTAATTCGCAGGCAGGAGAGAAAACGCTGAATAATTATACAGCTATGTAAGGCGTTGATATGCAAAATATATTTCTGGCAAAAATTTGTATATAATCTTTATCGTTATTTTTAGGAGAACTTTGCAAAAAACGTTTGACGGGCGATATTTGTTCACGTATACCAGTTTTTCACGTGTGGTGTGCCTTTTTGTTCCATAAGTTTTTAAAAAAACTGAAGCTTACGGGAAAAACATGTGGGTGCATCACAGAGCTCTTTGAAAACTGAATAGCAGATACAGAACGTTGAACAGCAAACAGGTTGCTTGAAACATGATGTTTTAAAGCATTATGGTTTCTTGATTTAGTAAACAACCTGTTCCCTGTCACACAGGAAACAGGCCATGGATTTAAACGTTAGAGTTTGATCCTGGCTCAGAACGAACGCTGGCGGCGTGCTTAACACATGCAAGTCGCACGAGAAAGTCCTTCGGGACGAGTAGAGTGGCGCACGGGTGAGTAATACATGGGAACGTACCTTTAAGTGGGGAATAACCACGGGAAACTGTGGCTAATACCGCATACGCTCTAACAAGAGCAAAGATGGCCTCTGCTTGCAAGCTATCGCTTGTAGATTGGCCCATGTCCCATTAGCTAGTTGGTGCGGGTAATGGCCCACCAAGGCGATGATGGGTAGCTGGTCTGAGAGGATGATCAGCCACACTGGAACTGAGACACGGTCCAGACTCC
>CAILAO010000043.1 GCA_903832105.1 uncultured Pseudomonadota bacterium
AAAATACCTACAAAGAAAAATTGGATAATTTTTTTAAGGAACTGCCTAAGGGTTTATCGGAGAATGAACTTGAAAGATTCGTTAGACATGTAGTAGAAGATTTGGGAGGATGGGAAAAGAATGTCGAGCGCGTGCGAGCACTTGTTGTCGAAGCAGGTGAACAAAAAGTAACTCGTGAATACTTTGAGCAGTTAGATAAGCTTGGGTTGAAATTACCCAATAGAGTTATGGGTCAGATTAAAGAAAACGTTAGGAAAGCAGAACAAAACAATTTATTAGATTATTTTAGAACAGCATTAGAAAAAAATGTTAGCTTGGAACAAATTCAAAGTGAGGCACAACAAAAATTAGAGCAAGTAACGACCAGCGCTGATTATTTTAAAGCAGTCCACCTTGATGTGTTACGATACGTCTTGAAAGACCGCAGATTCAAGACCCAATTTGAAACTCATTCGAGCAACGGATCCCTTAATCCGCATTATCGTGCCCAACAGGAAGCAAAAATGTTCAATTACGATAAAAGTGAGGAGAAGGGCAAAATGGTAAGGCCTAATTATGGATATATGTCGGACAACGAACATGGATTAGTTGGCAGTTTTTCTGAAACACATGTAAGCTCTAATGTAGGTAACTATGGTCGTATACATGTGAAATTTAAAAAAGAACAGGTTAAAAACAGAACAACAGTAACGTTTAATGACTCTTTAGGTACCGCCGACGAAAAACCCCCAACACCTTCCATAAAACCCCATTTTACTGGAATAGAACAACGTTATAGCGGTAATAAAGTTGAACATGCATCTAAGCCCGGCGATTGGGGGTCAAGTTATTTAGAGGTTCAGTATCACTGGCCTCTGAAAACCGAGTTGATTGATTCTATACACATTTCAGAAAAGAACAGCCTAAGCAAAGAAGAAATGCGAGAGGTAGAAGAATTAGTGAGAGGATACAATCAACAATATCCTGATAAAAAAATTAATGTGGTAGTATATTAAATTAATTATATGAACAAATACAACATACCAATCGCAAAGTTAGGAAAAAGGGTTTTAATAGCTCAAGAATCTGACATTCCGAAAATTGGAACGAACGAGGCCTTGGAAGTTTTAGTGGAGCAGTGGGATTTAGAGACCGGATTACTTGAAGGCGAATTTAAACTCGAGCAATTGCTAAAGTTTAATCCTTGGGAAGACGTTATCGATGCCAACGAAATAAAAGAGATTATGATTGAACTCAAAAAGTTTAGAGAGGGTGGCGAGCAAAATCGTGAACTGAAAATGCGGTAAGTATTGATTAATCACCTGACAATAAAGTAAAGGGCGGATGTCTCAGCATCACGCCCTTTTAGTCTTGCAACGACGTCAGTCTATTTGGGGTCGTCTTCCGGCGGTACCTGGCCAAGGTCTATTGTTGTGATCTTAAGAACTGGAGTGAAAGTAAGCCCTTGCGTTGAGATCGCCCATTGTTGAACCGCTTGTTGAAATTTCGGATCGTTTGCTATTTCATCCTGCAACTTCATCGTGTCGCCAGATAAAATCATTCAAAAGAGAAGGAAGAGCAAAATAAAAATAAAAGCAGAGAACGGGGCGGGAATTCATTTTCCCCAGACCCCTTTTTCTTCCCGCCCCGAAATCAAAAGTCAGCCGAGGTTTTGCGAAACCCTTTCCCCCAGAAAATAGTTTTCGCAAAACCGAGTCCGAATTGAAGCCCCGCCACACTGCCCGAATACTTGGAGGGCAGAACCCCAAAAAGAAAAATGTCCTTTCCATTTTAGAAAAAATCCACCCCCGCGAAATCAGGAATGCAAGGAACATTTTTTCTTTTTGGGGTTGCCGAGTGAAGCGAGGCGGTGGCGGGGCTTTCGTGGAGCGTACGATTTAGTTTCAAGCCACCACGCGCTCCGCGCGTGCGATTACCTTACTTTGTTTTGAAAATAGGTTCTAACTTGGTACAATAGAGACACCAGATGCAAATCTCTAAAGTTTACGAAGACAAAAACTTGCTGGTCATTAATAAGCCGGCCGGCCTGATTGTTCATCCGAAGAACGCGACTGATAATCAAGAAAGTGTTGTTTCTTGGCTGACTAAAGAATACCCAGGCATTGAAAATGTCGGCGAACCGTTCATTGCTTCGGGAAGCGAAAGCCCGCGGGCCGGTATTGTCCATCGTTTAGATAAAGATACTTCGGGCTTGCTCGTCGTCGCCAAGAATAATGAGACCTTCGATTACTTAAAATCACTTTTTAAAACCAGGAAAATCCAAAAACATTACTACGCTCTCGTTTATGGCCGACCCAAAGAAAGTCCCGGTATTATTGATGCACCCTTGGGCCGGATTGGTCTCAAGAGGACCACTCGTCTCTCGGGGACCAAGCTCATTGATAGCAAATCGGCCGTCACCGAATACGCCATCAAACAAAGCTTCGCCAAATACACTCTCCTTGATGTCGCTCCCAAAACCGGTCGGACGCACCAAATCCGTGTTCATCTTCAGTCTATCGGCTGCCCCATTGTTGGCGACCTGATCTACGGCCCGAAGGGTTGGCAGAAGCCGGCCGAATTAACCCATCTTTTTCTTCATGCCTATAAGCTTGAATTCACGACCCAGGATGGTAAATCGTTAGTGCTAGAATGTGATTTACCCCAAGATTTACAGAAAGTATTAGAGGATTTACCCGCCTAAGTTTTTGGTCTTATTTTTGTATATATGCCTAAGGCATAGGCCCAAAAATTTAGGCGGGTTTACAAAAATTCCTTTTTACGCTAGAATAACTGCACATTATGAATCACATCGCCAAATTCCAATCAACACTGGAAACCAAAAATAAATTCGAAGCCATCAAGCCAGGCTGGACTATTCGTGTTAATCAGCGAATTAAAGAGGGCGAAAAGACCCGCGTTCAGGCTTTTGAAGGCATGGTCATCTCCTTGAAACATGGCTCCGAAGCTGGAGGCACGATTACCGTTCGCAAAGTCTTTGATGATGTTGGTGTCGAGAAAACTTTCCCTATTTATCTCCCTTCTATTGAAAGCGTTAAGGTTGTCCGCAAAGCCAATGTCCGACGCGCTAAACTTTATTACCTCCGCGATAAGACCACTAAGGAAATCCGCAAGAAACTCCGCACTGAACAACCAAAAGTTATTACCAAAGTCAGTAAGAAAAAGAAGGAAGTCGAAGAAGTTTCTCAATAAACATTTTTTCTGTTAGAATTCCTCTCATAATGCGGACGTGGTGAAACTGGCTATACACGCAGCCTTGAGGTGGCTGTGCCCGCAAGGGCGTGGAGGTTCGACTCCTCTCGTCCGCACCAGTAGTCGAGGGCGCGTAGCTCAATTGGCTAGAGCACTTTCTTGACGTGAAAGGGGTTCCCAGTTCGAGTCTGGGCGCGCCCACCAATCTAAAAATCCCCATAGTGGGGATTTTTAGATTTTTATCAACTTTAGCTCGGTGGTAGTTGTTTTAGATTTCTAGTATAACTACTCCATGGGTAAAATACTAAATAAAGTTAATCTCAAATGGTCTTCTAACTTGGCATATGCAATAGGGCTTATAACCTCTGATGGTTGTTTAAATAAAGACGGGAGACATATCTGGTTTAGTTCAAGAGAAAATGAACTTGTTAAAAAGTTTAGACAAGCCCTGTCGTTAAGTAATAGAATCGGCAGATATGCTCGCGGAGGCGAGACTGAAAAAAGGTATTACTGTCTTACTTTTGGAGATATTAATTTTTACAAATTCTTAAACAATATTGGCTTAACAGCGGCTAAATCTAAGACGATTAAATCTGTCGCAGTACCTAAAAATTATTTCCCAGATTTCTTAAGGGGCCTTTTTGATGGAGATGGCACTTTCTACACATTTCAGGATAAAAGATGGCCCAATAGTTTTTCATTTAAACTATCGGTGGCTTCGGCAAGTTTGGATTTCTTGAGTTGGTTGAAAAAATTTCTCACCAAATATTACAATGTTAAAGGATACCTCCACAAAGGAGACGGGGTTTGGAATTTAGAATACGTAAAAGGAGACACTAAAAAATTATTTTATGTCATGTACCGAGATCAAAATACCTTGCATTTAAGCAGAAAATACGATAAATTAAGAGGCACCATCGTACAAGATGACCAGCGAGGATTTGCGTATTTACAGAAACAAAGGAAAGCCGCGGTAGCTCAATGGTAG
>CAILAO010000044.1 GCA_903832105.1 uncultured Pseudomonadota bacterium
CTCGTAGAAATACTGTTGCATAGTTAATCCTTATAAGTTTTCACTCACCGCCAAAGACGTCAACCTGGCTAAAAAGGGCGGTAGGCGAAGCATGTCCAACATACATGATCTGATTAGGTTCTCCCTTACCGCAAAAAGGAGTTCCGAGGATTTCCATTGTTGAGGCATCGCCAACCATTTTTAAGCTTCGCCAAAACTCAGCGGAAAGACCTCGATAATTTGGTTTTTTAACGAGTGTTGTCAGTTTTCCATGTTCTATCAGTCTGGCCCACTCGCAGCCAAATTGAAATTTATTGCGTGAATCGTCGATGGACCACGATGAATTGGTTTTCATATAGATTCCCTGCTCGACAGCACCAATCATTTCATCGAGAGAAGAATCACCTGGTTCTAGGTTAAGATTTGCCATTCGATCAATTGGGGGTCGATTCCAAGATGTCGCTCTTGTAGCGGCTATACCGGACCCTTCAATTCCTGCACGTGCGTGCGACAGTCCTCCTCCTAGAGGTCTTTGAAGAATGCCCTCTTTAATCAAAAATTCCTTTGAGGCCTTGCAACCAGTATCATCATGAGAGTAACACGCCATTTCACGATGGAACGTTGGATCGAACGTTATATTAAGTAATTTCGAGCCATATTGATAACGACCAAACATATCAAGCGTTACAAAGCTGGTACCTGCATAGTTCCGCTCATCCCCCAAGATGCGATCTAGTTCAAGAGGATGTCCGATAGATTCGTGAATCTGAAGGATCATCTGATCAGGTGCTAGAAGGGTGTCCATTTTTTTTGAGGGACAATTTGGGGCGTGGAGAAGCGCTCTTGCCTCATCAGAGATTTGAGGACCTATTTCAAAAAACCTTTTCTCTTCGAGAAGCTCCAGACCTGCTTGGGAAAAGTGAGAAAAGCTTCGCCCGAAGGTTCTGATCTGTGTTTCTGTCCCACTATTGGCGGCGACCTCAATTTCCGGGCCGAGGTGATCCGTTTTTTGAGAGATAGAAATTCTTTCCCCGGACTTATTACAGGCAAAAATAAATTTGTGCTTACGGATATGCCAAAGAGAGATCGACCAATCGACGATTTCAGCGTGATTTTTAAGCCTTGAAGAACTATTTATGAGCCATTCCACTTTAATGTTTAAAGGAACAGAATCCCACGGTTTCTTTAGGGCTGTTTCGTAAGTGTTGGTAGCATTTCGATCCTGAGAAAATAGCCGTGATTGAAATGCTTGTTGGATCTCTCGGGAAAGGAGACCATTGCTTGAAGAAAATTGAGCCCAGCGAGTCGCTGTTTCGATGGTAGTTTTAATTGCATCTAGACTGATCGTGGGAGTCGCAGCATAGCCGACTCCTCCAGCGTTAAACACAGTGACCATCAAACCATGATCATGTTGAGTGGAATAGGGTTGGAGAACGTTTTGCCTCACTTTTATCGTTTCATCTTCTTCTCGATGAAAACGAAAAACTAAAAGATCGACTTTTTTTGAATAGGACGCAAAGGAGTTACATAGATCGAAAAAAGATGCTTCGTCGTTAATATTTATAGGCATGAGATTCCTTTCATCGAGGATCCTATCGGGAGTGATCTATCACGTAAGGATCGAAGGAGAATATTTTTCCAGGATTTTTGTAGAACGTTCAAGAAATGCTTGAAGACGGTCTGCTGAAAGGGGTCCTTGCTGAAGCGATGCAAGATCATAGATGTGGTCAATGATCATTTTTATGTCTGAGTCTTTATTAAAAGACTTTGCGAGATTGACTAGGTTTTTAATAGCGGGGTTGTTCTGATTCACCATGAGGGTATGCTCCAGATCGTTAACAGAAGACGATTTTTGATCGGTTTCGTTGAAAAATCGGGACATGTCACGATACCTTCTCGTCTGCTCATCAAAAAGCAGTATAGCTGGAATAGACTCGGATTTCAGGGATTCGACGCGAACCTTGACTTTTTGCTGTGACAAATGGTTGAGAAACAGGCTTTCGATTTTTTCAGTTAAGGTTTTTCGATCTGTTGGATCAACGATGTTTGAAGCACCCGAAGAATCGATCAGTGCCTTTGAAAGATCGGCATCGATACGTTGAAATTTAAAACTTTTGCTATTATGGTGCTCGAAAAACGGGATGAAGTGCGTGTCGATAGCTGAACTGGCGATAACAGCATCAAGACCATGGTTTTTAAACATCGAAATGTAGCCAGCTTGTGTGTTTTCATTGGAGACATAAATGACTTTTCCGTCTGTGGGGCCTTTCATGACTTCTAGGTATTCGGGGATCGATAGAAATTTTCCTGCGATAGTCTTAAACATCAGATGGTCAGCCAAACGCTCGGAAAACTTATGATCGCGCATCATTCCGAATTTTATGAAAGGGTGAATGTCATCCCAATATTGTTCGTAGTGTTCGCGGTCCGTCTTAGCCATGCCTATAAGGCGGTCAGCGACTTTTTTTGCAATATGCTGAGAAATCGTCTGAACCTGAGGATCGTTTTGGAGGTGACTTCTAGCGACGTTTAAAGGGAGTTCGGGGCAGTCAATGGCACCTTTAAGAAGAGTCAGATATTCGGGAATAAGTTCTTTAGGGTTATCAGCGACGTAGACTTGATTGCAGTAGAGTTTAATTTCTCCTTGTAGGCCATCGAGTTCATGACGCAGCTTCGGAAAGAAAAGAATGCCACTGATTTTGAAAGGGTAGTCAACATTCAGGTGAATCCAAAAGAGAGGGTCTGTGGCCATCGGGAAAAGGCGATGGAAGAAATCGAGATAATGCTTATCTTCGAGTTCGGCCGGCGATTTTGTCCAGAGAGGAATCGGATCATTCACAACGGAAGACCCCTTGTCTGTAACAAGCTCAATCGGATAGCGGATGAACATGCAGTATTTATGAAGAATCGAGCGAATGAATTCAGGTTCTAGCATTTCTTTCGAGTCGTCAGCGAGGTGCAGAATGACCGAGGTTCCGACATCTTTTCTATGCGACTCATCCAGGGTGAAAGAAGTGGAACCATCGCAAGTCCAATGTGCAGCCTGAGAGCCTTCCTGGTAAGAAAGCGTGTCGATCTCAACGGTATTGGCGACCATGTAGCTTGAGTAAAATCCGAGGCCGAAATGACCGATAATCTGATGCTCATCAGCCTTGTCTTTATATTTTTCAATAAAATCTTGAAGACCAGAAAAGGCAACTTGGTTGATATAGCGTTTAATTTCGTCGGCAGTCATCCCAAGGCCGGTGTCTGAAATAGTCAATGTTTTCGACGAAGTATCGATTTTTATTGTAATCTTGGAGTCTTTGGTCTCGGGAGCCGTAGCCCCCTCTTCTCCGGCGAGGGCTAATTTATGGAGCTTTGTAATGGCGTCAGACGCGTTTGCTACCAATTCTCTTAGGAAAATTTCCTTTTCTGAGTAAAGCCATCGCTTGATGATCGGTAATATATTTTCGGCATTTATCGAAATATGACCCGACTCTTTCATAAATCATCTCCTCTTATCGTCGAACTACGACCGTTCGTTTTAAAAAATAGCGCCAATCGTCAGATTGTAACACGTTGAAAATATTACGGTTTCATAGAATCAGCACGAAGGGCTAAAGTTTTTTCATCCTTCTTCCGATAGTAAATATAAGCGGGGCGTAAGAAAGTAAACCAGTTTTTACATCTTTTAGGAGTTTACCTATGAATTTAAGACTAACCTTAACAATTTTGGGACTAGTCACGTTACTGTTTAGCACTATGTCATGTGACAATAAGGCAAAAAAACAATCGTTTCGCGGTGATCAGCAAGCCGCAGTGACGCCTCAGGAATCTGCAAAGGCAGAGAATGCAGCGCCTGCGATTTCGAGTGAAGGGAGTGGAGAAAGTGCGAGTACGGCAACAGCCACCGACCAAACGTTAAGCACATTAAATCAAATATGCACCGCAGCGGGAGAATTGAATCCAGAAATTCTGACTTCTCTCATCAAGTACCTTCCGACGGGCATTGCCGTACTGAAGCCTATTCTTCTGGATAAAGTTGAAGACCCTGCAGAAAAAGAGTTGGCAGAGTCAATTCTTAACCTTTTGGCAGAGCATGCGGATGACGTATTGATGGGAACCAACCTGGATGAGGTTGTCAGCGATTTGGCAAATATCGTCATTAAATTCAAACCAAACATTTCGCAAACAGCACTTAATTCGATAAAGTCGGGTTGCCGATTAACTTTTGAAACGATCAGTGACATGTTGAAAAAGCAATGCGACTTTAAAGACGCGAAACAATTAGTCGGTGTCTTAGTTTCGGAACTGATCAAAGTTGTTCCCGCGGATCTCAATTTGAAGTTCCTCAGTCTGATTAACGAAGAGAAAATTAATGAGTTTCTAGGAAAGATTCTTAGCAACTAAGTTCGCTTAAGTAAAGATTCTCAGCCAGGGAAAGGAGGGGTTTGTGATGAAACGCTTTGTTTGCACCATAGCCCTCCTTATAATTTTGTTTGGCTGCAAACCTCAAAAGAAGGACGAAGTCATTATAGTCCCGAGCCAGGTTTCGGAGGTGGGGATCGAGAAGAGTGCTTTTGTCGTTGAGAACGCGGCTAACCTTCCTGCATGCACAGACAAACTTGAAGGTGCAATGGTCTTTGTAGAGGACGTTAAGGAGTTTCAGTCTTGCAAAAAGGGGCAATGGAAAACTCTTGAAGCGAATGTTCAGTATGTCCAGGATCGTGATATGACGGATGCTTGGAGACAAATTTGGAAGGACAATATTGAGAGAATTGCCTCTGTCGGAGTTGTTTGGGGAGATCTTCTCGACCGTTGCCCGCTCCTTCCGGAACCTTCTGGAAGAGGAACGGCGTTTATGGTTGGTGAGAATATGTTAATATCGGCCGTGCATGTAGTGAAACAGGTCTACCTACTGACACTTGACTGGGAAGGAAACGATGAGTTAAAGAGTCAGGTTACAACGAATTGCCAACACTTAATAAAAGAGCAAGATGCCAAAAAAGTGGTCTTGACCTTAGCTCTTAAGAAAGTACTTTTATGGTTTCCTGCATCTAGCTCTGGAAAGACCGATTATCTCAACACTTCACCAACAACCGAAGGAACCGCGGTGGATTTGGAAATTGCCGCAACAGATGACTTGGCGTTGATTCAGGCAAACACTGCGGGACGTACCTCTCTGAAAATCAGCGATCGAGATGAGGCTAGCGAGTCGGAGGCACAGGGGGCTGAAAAACCCACAGGCGTGTTTTTAGGTGAACCCGTCATGGTTCTTGGTTATAGTTCATCAACCGATTACGCACATTTTGTAACGGGGCGTATCAACGCACAGAAACTTAATCGAGACAGGTATTTTGCGAGTATTGCGGATGATAAAATGGTCTATGAGTATGATGCCGTCACAGGAACTGGGGCGAGTGGGGGGCCTGTTTTTGACGTCGGAGGTCAGGTGATCGCGATTCATTTCGCGGCAGATCAAACAAGCTTAGGGACTGAGTTTGGCTATGGCATTCAGATTAAACACCTACGAAATTTGCTCCAAAAAGAAAGAATATGGACACCAGTACCCAACAAGAATTAGCGGACACCTAAGAGCATTTCAATTCCAAAACTATTTTTCTTATGATTGATTGATTCCCTTAAGTCGTCTTTTCTTCTTTCTTCATCTTCCGCGCTGACATTTGCGAATCCGCTTGAAGGGGGTGGGGAGTACGAAATGATGGGGACTAGAATATTCAGAGAAAAAAAGAACCCAAAGGTGCTGCGAAGCGAATAGAATGCTTCGTTCGCAATACGAAGAGATACGGTATGATTTTGAGAATAAGTTCTGGCGATCTTCAGTGGGGAGGTGTAGTGCGTTGAATCCATGCGAGTCGCTGAAAATTTAAGCGTTGAATAATCGAGTTCAAGACCTGCTCCAAAGCGGAGTCCACCTCCGGTGCCGGGGAGGTCTTTGGGAAATTGAAAAAGAAAAGAATCGACCCATAGAGCGATAACGCTCATGTTGCATTTTGTTTCGACAATATAGTTGGAAGCGACTGCCGAAAAACTACTTTCGC
>CAILAO010000045.1 GCA_903832105.1 uncultured Pseudomonadota bacterium
CTTACGTTTCTTTATCGTTTTCTCACATCGTCGGCATACTCATTTGCGCCGCGCTCATTCGTTCTGGCGGTCTTGGGGACCGTGTTTGGAACAAATCTTTTTTACTACGCAACCTATGGCGCTACGTTTCCGCACGTGTATTCATTTTTCCTGATCTCTTTTTGGATTTGGTCTCTTCATCGACTCTTTACGAACCCTTCGATTGGCCGCGCCGCCTTAGCGGGCAGCGTGTTCGGAGTGATTTTTTTAACTCGAAATACCGACCTAATTTTCGGACTTCTTTTTTTAGCCTTTTTCCTGAGCGCGCGAGGTACTACCACAAAACCGACCGCTGCTCACGTGATTAGCCTTCTTCTTTCCGCTATTCTTGTTTCACTACCGCAGTTCATTTATCTGTATGCTGGGACCGGGATGTTTACCCTATCACCCTACCTGCTTAAAGGAGAAGGATTCCACTATTTGAGCCAGCCCCATCTTTTTCTTGTCATGCTGTCTTCTTCAAGCGGATTCCTATATTGGTCGCCTTTTGCCATCGTTGGCCTCACTTATTTTATCAAATCAACCTGCTTTGGACCTAAAAGGTTACTAGCGGGTTTTGTTCTGCTTCAATTCTTTATCCTGTGGTACCTCATTGCTTCGTGGTGGTTCCCGACATTTGGAGGAGGGTTCGGTCACAGGGCCTTTATCGACTTTCTTCCCCTTATTTTGGTCGGTTCAGCGTTGCTTTTCGAGGAATTGCGAGGAGTTCGCTTTGGCCTTTCAATCTCTCTACTCTTAGTAGCTATTCCGGTACTTTTTACTACACTTCATCTGATTACTTGAGCGTTCACCTGACCCAGGCTACGTTAGGGTGTGTACTGAATGGCACTGGGTTAACGTGTACGTCCTCATAGACATAGACTTGAAACTTGAGACTTCATCGTGATCTCTTTCTTGAAGCGCAGCGCTCTTTCGCCAAAACTTCTACGAAAAATACGGCGAAGTGTAGCTGATCAAGTAAAAGTCTTCCGAAAGAGATCACGTTGAAACCATAAGAATATGACAATGATTAAGTCTAAGCCTTTCAATGCCTAACCATTACGTTAGATTCAGGCTGTACCCTCTCTTTTCGCATGTAAGGGCATACACCAGGTAGTCCCTCCATCTTCCCCTCATAAAGAGACGTTTTTTACTCAGCCCTTCTTTCCAGAATCCGAGTTTTCTCACGACCTTGATCGAAGGTTTGTTCGCCGGCTGAATCTCTGCTTCAACACGATGGAGTTTAAGATCTTCAAAGGCAATTGTTACACAAAGATCGGTCGCCTCCGTGGCATAGCCATTCCCCCAATAATTGTTAAAAATCCAATAACCGATGGAGGCGCTATGATAATGCCCACGCAATATATGTTTTACCCCAAGATATCCAATAAGACACTTTTTCCCCTTTAAAAACACCCCAAAAGAATAGTGCTGATTTCCTTTAATTCCTTCTCGATGCTTCCGGAGTATTTTTTTAAATTCCGTGCGATTACATTCCTTCAAGGGTTTTCCCGGAGCATCAAAAAGAGATTTTGCGGGTAACATTTCCTCTTGGGCTTTCTTCCATGAAAAAAAATCCCTTTCTGACAAAGGGCGCACAGTCAGCCTGTTTGAAAATCTTGTTAACTTTCGCATCTTACTTGTTCCATGCCTGATCTGTTCGATCGTGCCATAGCCTGATCAATGACTGCCGCACCAACAAGATCACCTGAAACATTCAGGACAGTACGGCACATATCAAGAAATCGATCGACTCCCAAGATTACGCCAATCCCTTCCGCAGGCACTCCCACTGATTGCAAAATAATAACAATGAGGGGAATTGAGCCACCCGGAACACCCGCAGTACCAATTCCCGCAACAACCGACATAAAAAGGACTACAACCTGCTGGCTAAACGTCAGATTAACACTAAAAAGCTGTGCTAAAAAAAGAATGGTAACTCCCTCAAATAATGCCGTGCCATTTTGATTTGCTGTTGACCCCACCGTGAGAACAAACGAAGACACTCTTCGATCAAGTTTTAGACCCTGATCTGCCACACGAAGCGATGTCGGGAGTGTTGCGTTCGAAGATGATGTCGAAAAGGCAGTGATCATCACTTCTCTAATTTTGCTGAAAAATTCCAACGGAGAAAAGCGGCTGCCCAACTTAAGAACAACTCCGAGTACCACAAACTGCTGTAAACAAAGACCGATAAGCACCACGGAGACATATTTCCCGATGGTAAGCATCAGCCCCCAACCAAACTTCGCCGTCATGGCAAACATCAACGCTGCTACGCCGTATGGAGCGAGCGCCATCGCGAAATCTATAATCTTCATCGAAACATCACGAAGGGTTTCCATAAATTTTACAAGAGGATCGTCATGACTATTCGGTCTAACTAACGCCAGCGCCACGCCAAAAATTAGCGCAAAAATCATGAGCGCGATCATTTCTCCATCAAGCGCATTCACAGCGCTTCCAAGAGGATTCTTTGGAATAAGTGAAACAATGATTTCGCCGATACCCTTTGTCCCTTTGGCGAACTCAAGAACCTTATTTGTGTCGACATTCGCAAGACCCATCTTTTGGATGACCGACATGTCAAGCCCTATACCAGGCTTTAACCAAAGGACTAGTCCCAAACCAATCGCGACCGAAGCAACGCTCGCAACAATCGTATATATCAGGGTATAAATCCCAACTCTTCCAATTTTCCGAAGATCGCCCATCTCATAAACACCAAGAGCCAGCGACGTAAAAACGAGAGGAACAACGATCATAAAAATCATGCGCAGGAAAATCTGCCCGATCGGATAGGCTACGGATTTAATGACCGTATCAAGCCAGGGAGCATCTTTTGCAAATACGTGGCATAGGATACCGAGAATAATGCCTGATAAAAAACCTATCAAAAGCTTGGCTGTCTTGGTCTTCATTTCGAATGCTCCATTTAATCAATCAACTACTGATCTATCTTACTTAATATATAGCTGATTTCCGCACATAAGTTGAGTTGAAATTTGAGATTTTTTTTAATGTAGTGATCGAGACAAACAGCGTTGGAGCGATCTGGTGCTCAACAAAAAGGCGGGCATCTTTTGGCGATGGCACACAATGAAACCCGTTTATATACACGCATTATTGGGTTTTGGTGTGTGCCACCATCAGGCAAAGTTTCAGTTTAGTTTTTTGTCCAAGTATAAACAAACTGATCCGACGCCGCACCGCAAGCTGGGCCAACAATAGTCGGCCCATTAGATGGAAAAAATCCTTTGAGAAAATTATATCACAATGATTCAAGCATGCGCTATGTTGCAGGTAGAAGCAAGTAAGCGTTTACCTTGAAAGATTCTCGCCTTATGGACTAACGAGTTTGAGTTCGGCAATCTCAGGCCAATAAGCATCCGGGGATACATAATAAATCTCTAAAATGTATGTGTAATATGGGACTGCGTTTGCAAAGGTAAAATATCCACCAACCGACCCATCTTGCCCTAGCCACCCACTCTTTAACCAAGTGTCCCTCCAAAAATAACCTGTATGAGCATCTAATTCAACAAC
>CAILAO010000046.1 GCA_903832105.1 uncultured Pseudomonadota bacterium
AATGTAAGTAGCTTTATCGATGTAAAATTAACTGCTCTACGGGTGAGGCGCAAAGAAAACGGCACAAACCGCGAAATCCGAACCTATCAAGGAGAATTAGTTGTTGATGATGAAGCTAAGGAAATAAGTAGTTGTTAATATACCTATTTTATGATATTTTCATGTGTAAAAAACAACATGGAGTTTTCATATGAAGATATCGATTTTGCAACAAAATCAGATTTCTGAATCTGTAGTTGATTTGATTGTACGCATGATGGAGAGAATTCCTTGGCCAGCCCGACGACAGGCGATGGCGGATGTGACCCAAACATTGTTAAATGGCAAGGTGCGTGTTGCTGAGTATGTTTTTGGCTGGAACCGAGCTACCGTTAAATTGGGAATGCACGAATTAAAAACAGGAATCCTTTGTGTTAATGATCTTTCTGCACGACGCAAACCCAAGACCGAAGAAAAACACCCAAAGATGCTGGTGGATATTCATCGCATCATGGATTCCAAGAGTCATGCACAATCACATTTGCGTACGCCTTTTTCATATACCAATATGACAGCTGCTGCTGTACGGACGGCGCTCCTGGAGAAAGGATGGTCTGCTGAAATGGTCCCGTCGGTGAGAACCCTTTCTAATATCTTGAATCGCCAGGACTACAGGCTTCGACGTGTCGTGAAAACTCAAGTCCAAAAAAAACTCTACAGACCAATGCGATCTTCGAAAATGTCAAACGGTTGAACGCCCAAGCAGATGCTGACCCTAAAACGATACGAATTAGCGTGGATACCAAAGCAACCATCAACATGGGGCCGTATTCCAGGGGTGGTTGCTCACGTGGACTCCAAGCGGTCAAGGCGGCGGATCACGATATGATGCAAAAGGATAAATTGGTGCCGGGCGGAATACTGGAAACTGAAAGCGGCAAATCGTTTCTGTTTTTTACTCCAAGTAACAAGACCAGTGATTTCCTGGTTGATGGAATCGAACTTTGGTGGAAGAGCAACAAAGAATGCTTGAGCACTTTCAATCAAATCGCAGTCAACCTGGACAATGGCCCCGAATGCAGCGGCCACAGGAGTCAATTCCTTCAACGCATGGTTGAATTTGTCGACCGTGAAAAACTTACAGTCCGTTTGATTTATTATCCGCCATACCATAGCAAATATAATGGAATCGAGCGTTATTGGGGCGGTTTAGAACGTTCCTGGAATGGATATCTGCTTGATAGCGTTGAGACGGTGTTAAAAAGGGCAGGTAATTTTGTATGGAGAACCGTGAAGGCAACTGTTACACTTATGGAAGGTAACTATGAAAAAGGCATTACACTTTGTGCAAAAGAAAAAAGAGAGCTTGAGTGTCGTCTACAGCGTTCAGAATATCTACCGTGGTGGGATATTTTAATTCGTCCAATAACGGTATATTAGCATATTCCGTTTTCCTAACTTCTTTTGTTCCGATGGAAGCAGTTGATGCTGAAAAGGGGATTATCAGTGTTGTTCGTCAGCGTCCGTTCTTCGAAATAAAAAAGGGATACACTTTTTTTGAGAATGGTGATGTTCTCTTTGCTAAAATTACCCCATGCATGCAAAACGGCAAGCATGCAATAGCCAAAAACTTAATTGGTAATTTTGGTTTTGCATCAACGGAGTTCCATGTCATTCGACCATCTACTGTAGTTATTTCTGAATGGG
>CAILAO010000047.1 GCA_903832105.1 uncultured Pseudomonadota bacterium
CGTCTTCATCAACCGGCCTTTGAGTTTGACCTCCGGTCTTTCTCCTTGTGTAGGATGATTCATCACTCCGGTACCTGATGTACTAGTTCCTGTAAGTGGTTTCGTGTTCAGTATTACGATCTTCATCCCGGCTGGGACCATCACGGCATCACCGGCCGCAACCATATCATTCCCGATAGAGTACACAGCGACAAGGACCTGGTCTAAATTGGTAGCTGTTTGTAAACGTTCAACTATCTGCTCATGATATATATCCACGAGATACTCATTCGCAAATCCAGGTATGGTATCCATGGTTTGACATACTTGCGGCCCAGCTCCTAGCGCTGGTGCAAGAAACATCAACACAATTAGACACAAGGTACATGCCGTTCTTAACATGATGATATCCCCCAGAAACTGCTTGACCTAAATTTACACGTTCTGTAAGCTTTGGAATAATATACTCTAATTTGACAATAGCTCACATAATTATTTCTTTGCCTCTGTGGCAATTCATGGGGCGTATTGGCGCGACAACAGCCACAGCGGCGATACGACGAACGACAGCGCAGTAAGCCGTGCTTGTACAACTTGTTAATAACACTACGCGGGGTAGCGCCAGCGTCCACTAATTATGGCGGTAGGTTGACTGCTTTCGGTAGCGGGAGCTTTGGTGCCTGTTGGTTCGAATAATTGATCATTCGATAAGGCGCAATAGATGGCAACATTATTAACAGTAGGAGGGGGCTAACACCTATGGCACACAGAAGATTACTGGCGATAGCTTTCGTTATTTTTTGCCTTCTTACGGGAATGTCTTTCGCTGAAGACACGCAACCCGACAACAAAGCAGGTTTGATTGCCGCTGCCTCCAGCGGTGACGTGTCGACAGTTGAAAAGCTTTTACAAGAAGGCGCTAAATTAGAGGACGAGGACTCATCCGGGGCTACTGCTCTTTGGCACGCTTCAAGAGAGGGCAAGACTGAAGTAGTTGATCTGTTACTCAAAAAGGGCGCCAAGATAGAGAACCCCGACAAGAATGATTGCACCCCATTAATGATGGCCGCCAACAAGGGTCACCTCGATGTTGTGACTCTGTTGCTCGCGAAAGGCGCTAAGGTCAATGCTAAGGACGATGACGGAGCCACTGCCCTAATGTATGCAGTGCGACAAAAACACAAGCACGTAGCAGCGCTTCTCTTAGATAAAAAAGCGGATGTAAATGCTCACGAGAAAAAAGGTGATTCACCCCTCAGCCGAGCAGTCAAATTAGGCGACTTAGAAATGGTCAGTCTTTTGATTGACAAAAAGGCGAATGTAAATTCCAAAAACACTGACGATGACAAGACTCTCCTAATGCTGGCTGCTGCGGAAGCTTCGAAAGACATTGTAAAGATGCTCATTGACAAAGGCGCTCAGGTTAACGCGAGTAATTACAAGGATGAAGGACTTACGCCTCTATTTTATGCCGTTAAGAGGGGGAACCGCGAAATCGTTGACTTGCTCATTTCAGAAAAAGCTTCGTTAAACACTGCTGACAAATCTGGGCGAACTATGGCTATGGTTGCTCTTGATATGGGTCTTCGACCAATGGCTATTGGTTTGATTGAAGCAGGGGTTCCTGTAAATGCTAGAGACAAAGAAGGTAAAACCATACTTATCCGAGCTGCAGAAAGGGGTGTTTTAGATCTGGCCCTAAAAGCAATTGAAAAGGGGGCACAGCTAGAAACCAAGGACAAATCGGGCGCAACCGCTTTGGTTTATGCTGCAGACAAATCTAACATTGCTGTCCTAAATTTGCTTCTCTCAAGGGGGGCTAATGCCGAGGTAAAAGATGCCGATGGCTTAACAGTATTAATACGTAGATCCGGCAAGGGTTCCACAGAAGTTGTGCGGTCGCTATTAAGTCATGGTGTTGATGTCAATGCATCAGAAAAGAATAAATACACTGCTCTTCATTATGCAGCATACTTTGGTCGCACAGAGGTTGCGCAAATGCTTATAAAGGCGAAGGCGTTCCTAAACAGTAAAGACAAACGAGGGCGAACACCAATAGACCTTGCGGCCGAAAAGGACTACCCCGAAACTGCGCGAGTGATTTTAGAGGCTTACGGTGCGCGAATAGAGAATACCCAATATCATCAAAATCTTCTGGGCTCAAAAATCAGTAAGGGCAGTTGTGAATTATACTTTACATCAAATGTTCCCGCAGCCATGGCGATAAGCTTAGCTGAATATTTAATCTTAAAGAAGCATATGGATGGGCGTCCCACGAGCTACCAAATTGACAAGAATCAAGGTTCATATCAATTTCGAGTTGTGACGCGTAAAGGTGTCGAATTTGATCCTGATGTTGCGATGGGGTTTAAATTCTTAGCTGACAGTATCTCAAAGGCGGTGTTTCGTAATGCGCCCGTAGAAGTTCAACTGTGCGACGAGAATTTCAATACAAAAGCGGTGCTTTTCCAACGAAGGTACCGGTAAGGTACGGCGTCATCGTGCTATTGCACGATTGATCACGTGCGAATTTGAATAATCATTAACAACCTTCCAAGTTGTACGAAAAACCTCTTTTGGGAGATCCGCATGATGCCAAAATGCCATTTGATGCGTCTGTTCATTGGGTTTTATCGATTACTATTTAACTTCCAACCTTCTGAGCACTTTCTGGCATCCAGATTAGAAAAACAAAAATTATTCTCACCTCATCTCTTTTCTGTAAAATTTGGTGTCCGTCATTTTGTTATGGTCTTTTGCACTCTACTGCTTGTTGTCCAGTTTTATCCGCAATCAGCTCTATCCGCCGAGAAAAATGAAGTGGGTAAGCCACTGGTAGAAGAGCCGGGATATTATCAAAAGCTCGCTGATGGATTGCAATTGCTTGCAGATAAGGGGTATTCCCCTGCCTGTCTTGAGTTGGCGGACATGTACATCAAGGGTGACGCAATTCCTAGAAACGTAAA
>CAILAO010000048.1 GCA_903832105.1 uncultured Pseudomonadota bacterium
ATCTAAAAGACGACATGAGCCTCGCCGAAGATTTTTTCCACTCGATCATTCGACAAACGTTAGCACAGTGCCGACCGGAACTAAGTTTTCTGGAACAGCAGTATAAAACGATCTCGATCAATGAACTTGAAGAGCTCGCTGAAAAGCCCTTCATGCGCATTTCATATACCAACGCCATCAAAGAACTTGAACGTTCCCAGAAAAAATTCGAATTTCCTGTTAAATGGGGTATCGACCTGCAATCGGAACACGAGCGCTATTTAACAGACGAGGTCTTTAAAGGCCCCGCTATCGTGACAGATTATCCTAAGACTATTAAACCTTTTTATATGCGCCTTAACTGTGACGACAGGACTGTTGCAGCTATGGATGTCCTGGTTCCGAAAGTTGGCGAGATTATCGGCGGCAGCCAAAGAGAAGAGCGCCTTGATGTGTTACAAAGCCGGATGAAAGAAATGAACATGTCCGACGAGCATGCTAAACACCTTGAGTGGTACCTTGATCTTAGACGGTTTGGCTCGGCTCCTCATGCGGGGTTCGGTCTCGGTTTTGAGAGATTTGTCCAATATGTCACTGGGATGGGTAATATTCGAGATGTCATCCCATGTCCTCGAGCACCTGGATTAATCGAACTTTAAGGTTCCTCTAACTAGTCGTTGACCTGGATAACTTGATTGGATATAGTGTCGGCTCTTCTGTTATTTTTTTCGAATGGTTAGGGATTTTTTGGAGTTGAACATGAAACGAACATATCACCTCAAACCCACTGAGCTAAAGAGAGAGTGGGTTGTTGTAGATGCCTCTGGGCAGACACTTGGGCGCTTAGCTTCTGAGATCGCACGAGTACTCCGCGGAAAGCACCGGCCTAGTTTTTCACCCCACATCGAATGTGGCGACTTCGTCGTCGTCATCAATGCGGATAAGGTGAAGTTGACTGGTTCTAAACCAAGCACGAAGCTATATTATCATCATACGACGTACATCGGCGGCATCAAGGCTTGTACTGCGGGTGACATGTTAAAAAAACACCCGGATAGACTGATCACGTTCGCTGTGAGCGGTATGTTACCTAAAACAAAACTCAGTCGGAAGGTTTTAAAAAACCTCAAAGTATACGCTGGAAGTGAGCATCCTCATGCGGGTCAAAAGCCCGTACCGATGGCGGCTCGTACAGCAAAGTAATGTGGGACATTCGTAAGAAGTAAACCTGATAATTGTAGAAACTATAAAATAGGAGAGAAGGTCGAATGGGAACGGAAGTCATGCACGCGGTCGGCAAACGGAAAACCGCGATTGCCCGCATCTGGATGCGTCCCGGAACCGGAAAAATAACTATCAATAAGCGCACGATGGATGAGTATTACATCCGCGCAACTTCGAAAATGATGATCATGCAGCCGCTCGAGTTGACTAAGACTGTGAGCGATTTTGATATCAAAGTGAATGTTTGCGGGGGCGGCCTATCTGGACAAGCGGGTGCTATCAGACATGCTATTTCAAGAGCACTTTCCTCGAAGGATCCGGATCTTCGCAAAATTCTGAAGTCTCATGGTCTCATCAGCCGTGATACTCGGAAAAAAGAGCGCAAGCTGTATGGACAACCTGGAGCCAGAAAGAGGTTCCAATTCTCTAAACGTTAATATCTTGCTAAATCTGTTGAGGGAGCAATTCAGTCTATGTCAGAAAATGTTGACGATCTCACGATCTCGTTTTATCAAGACGGACGCAATGTAGTTAAGGAAATGAAAAAAGTTGTGCTCACGCGCGGAAACTGGGCGACTTTAGTGTTCCTATTCCAAGAATTGAACAAGAAAACCGACCAGTATGAGGCGCCGAAAGTATCGATTCGTCGCTATCAAAAAAGGAGCGGTGTTTACAAACAGCAGAGTAAGTTCAATATTTCGAGCGCTAAGCAAGCCCGAGAAATTGTCAACGTTCTAAATGAATGGTTCCCTCCAGGATCGGAAAAAGCTGAGAAGACCGCAAGTTCTGATCACGAGGACGATGCAGAATAAGACTACGCGTTTAGTCTAAACTTGCCCGTTTTTTGTGTAAGAAGAATTTTTCTATAAATCTTTTCTTTCGAGCTGGCTTCGGCTTCATGTGTGTCACTAAGTAAGCGAGTGTCCTTTGGTCTTCTTTTGCCTGCTCAAGCGTCCACCATTCTGACTGCATAATCTTGATGATATTGTGTGTCTGAAAAGCTGAAGTCTGAAGAAGGCTTGTCAAAAAACCTTCTTTGATTGAGTGTATTTTTCCTGAAGAGCCCCACCCGAGACCTTTAAGCCCATCTTCGTCCCCTTGAAATGACGGTACGACATAAATAAGATCGGGCTTCGCAGCAATAAACAAACCTGATACCAATAGTGATAGAGGCCTTGCTCCATAAGTCTCCTGCGAACACGATCCCGGCGATATCATAAGAATTAGAACACGAAAAAGACCTGCAATTTCTTGAGCTTCAGCCCAACCGCTTTGGACTCTTGGGGGACATTCAAAGACCCACTTACCAATGGGCCTTGCTTTTGGAATGCTCGAAACCGATCCTTTCTTCAAACCGCCAGATTTCTGTCTTGCTGGTAGAGATCGGAAAATACTCAAAAACATAGATGCCCTATGCTCGAAGAAGTAGCGGCTCTGATCATCTTCCCAGGCGTCCGAACGAAGCCATCTATAGCCGCCCGATTCGAGTAGGAGCAATGGTAGATTTAGCCCCGAATCTATAAGGTTGCTTTTTTCTTTCATTGCAAAATCCAATAGCCCAAAAATTCTACTTGAAATAGTATGTTAACGTGCTAAGACTGCACTATGTAGAACCATTCTGTTTTGAGTGTATCACGAAACAACTTCTGGAACTATTTTGCGCGGCTTTAATAAGGAGGATAGGCGAGTGTTTAACAGAGAAAAGAATGAAAAGACGGGAAAAGGGCGAACTAGCGACGCTAATCTAAATGCCGCTGTCACCATACTCACAAACGGTTGTCAATTTACCGGTAAAATGTATTGCCGCGGATCCAGTCGGATCGGAGGAAAAATTGAAGGCCAAATTATTTCCGAAGGTCTTTTAATTGTCGAAGAAGAAGCGATGATCAGCGCCGATATTCAGGCTGAAGATGCCATCATTCAGGGGAAAGTAAAAGGAAAATTGGCCGCGAAGGGTCGCGTTGAGTTGTGTAGCTCAGGAAAATTCGAGGGCGACATTCAGACTCCGGTTCTCATTATTCGCGAAGGCGCACAGTTTAACGGTCGTTCCATTATGTCGCTCGAAAGCGAAGAAGAAAAAAAGAAGTCATCTACGAAGGAAAATACATCTAAAGTTGGCGCCCTCGGCGATACCAAAGCGAATCGCAAAGTTCCTGTCATCACAGAAACACCCGCGATTGAGCTCGCAGAAGAAGCTAAAAGCATCAATTAACTCGATTGCGACCGTATATCGAGGCGAAATAGTAGAAAGCATCGTCATGCATATTGCATCGCTACCGCCCGACATTTCGCCTCTAGTTCCTACCGAGGAAGAATCCTCGCCATTTTTTTTAAACGGTTCTCTCAACTGGACGACTTATCCTGAATTTCGCATGACCGCATCATGCACGCCGCTCCCCCTTATCGATCTTCGTAGCGAAAAAGAGTTCGCCCTAGGTCACGTTCCTGGCTCGGTCAATCTTCCTCTCCTTGCCAATGACGAGAGAGCTCAGGTCGGAACATTATATAAAACGGAGGGCAAGATCCCAGCCGTTCAGCTTGCCCTAGAACTCTTTGCCCAAAAAGCTCCGCAATTTTTAGAGTCGATTAATGACCTCACAGCTAACAACCATCAAGTTGGGCTTTATTGTTGGCGCGGTGGCATGAGATCTTCTATGGTGGGCATGTGGCTTGCTTCCATGGGTTTTAAGGCTTTTTTGCTCCTAGGAGGATATAAGCGTTATCGCCACTTTGTATTAGCAGAACTCGAAAAACTCGCTCAACATCCTCTTATTGTGCTGAATGGACGAACAGGTTCAGGGAAAAGTGATCTTCTTCGAACATTGAGACATGATCACGAAGTAACTGCTATAATCGACTTTGAAGCTCTTGCATGCCATAAAGGCTCTGCATTTGGAGACTTTGGTGAAAAAACGCCATGCCCGTCACAGCAACAATTCGAAAACCTGATCGTTGAACGCTATCTTCCTATCTCCTCAGCGCCAAGGATCTTGGTGGAGATCGAAAATTTCATAGGTCCCGTGGCACTCCCGCTTCCGCTTAGAAACTCCATCATCGCATCTCCAATGGTTCTCTTGTCTCGGGATTTTGATGACCGCGTCGAACGACTCATCAAAGAATATACAAGCGACTGGGGTCAGGAGATCGAAATACGTTTTGAAGATCGGATGAAACTTCTTTCAAAGCATCTTTCTAAAGACCTTTATGAGCAGATCATCGTGGCGGTTCGCAACAAAAATTTTAAAGACGCCGTAAGTCTACTTCTTTCCGTTCACTACGACCGTCTTTATGACAAAAGCATTATGCGGTATTCCAAAAATGTCATTGCCGAATTCAATCTAACGACACAAATAAAGGATTCTATCTCATTTTTGTTAACCGCACTTAACGCCTAATTTTTTTGGTCTCGTTTTTTTACATGTGGGATTTATCGCCATGGAAAAATTTAGTGACAAAGATAGAAAGCAGTGGGACACAATCTTTAGCTCAATTCCCCCCGAATGGGAAACTCAATGGAAAACATTGAATCCAATGCCAAGCATGATTGCATGTGCTTCCTTTTTGAAGAAGGAAGGTGTCAAAACTGTTCTTGATCTAGGTTGCGGCCCAGGCATTTGGTCTATTTTTCTGACAAAAAGTGGTTTTAGCGTTAAGGGCACGGATTTTTCAGATCCAGTGATCCGTTACGCGAATAAATGGGCGCTGGAAGAGAACCTCAACATTGACTTTGCTGTCGCTCCGATCACCAAAAGAGTTTTCGAATCGACGATCTTCGATGCCGTGGTTGCATCTCTCATCTTGGACAACGTTTCAAGGGACGAGATGAAAGAAGTTATTCGCTCCTTGAATCTGCTGCTACGCCCGAGTGGTTGTGTTTTTGCTTTGTTTAATCCTCTCATGACGCCCGAGATAGAAGCTGCGATGAGAACTGGTAACAATCCCACAAAGGATATCACAAGTATTTCATATACCGACGAAGAGTTAAAATCCGCATTTCCTGATTTTGAATTAATAGACTTCAAAAAATTCGATCGCGGTGAACGCGCTCTTTTTTTGAAAAGGAAGTAGAAGGTTATTTCTTGCGTTTGTTGAACTAGCTGAAATAATTGATATTAAAATATAATTGTATGTCAGTAGAAATTTCCATGGAATTTCGAAGCCTCATTAAAATTCCCCGACAAAAGGTGGCGGGACTGTCGTATCTCGTTGCCTCACGCAGCACTCCATCGACAGTGGAGCTTCTAACATTGATTGGGCCTTATTTTCTCGATATAAAACGACTTTTCTGATGATTTTACTTGACAAATAAATTTCATGCATTTTCTTAAACGACCTATCAAGCTTCTCCCGCA
>CAILAO010000049.1 GCA_903832105.1 uncultured Pseudomonadota bacterium
CGTCGCTTCGCTCCTCGCAACACGCTGTTGCCTCATTTCGCGGCGACGATTATTTTCCTTCTTTGCTCTTGTTCTGACACTATCCTCGGCAAGTTCCGCTTTAGCTGCGGACATTGTTTTTCCAAGCATTGATGTTCGAGGGGCCGCCGGGGCAGGGCAGACCGTTTCCCATGGAAGCACCGCCGTTTTTCATAACCCTGCATGCATCCTAGGAGACTCTCCAGAAGATCTTCCTCCCCCGCCCCTTTTCGAGCCGATCATCGATGTTTCTGCTGCACATATAGTCTATACCTATGAGCACACGAACAAAAAGAAGTACAAACCAGCTACGGTAAAAATAACGACCCTGCCCACTACCATTGGATTTGGCTATCAGCCCATTCCTGATCTTGCTTTTGGTTTCGCTATTCAACCAACTGGCGTTGGATCAACTCAGAATATACGAGAGGTACCTATCGAGATCGCAGGTGAAACGGGTGACTATGACATAACCTTCGGCACATCGGGGTCGATCTATAATTACGTTTTTGGTGCAGGCGCCTCTTACAAACCCCATCCATCCTTCACCCTTGGGGGAGGAATCATTAAAATAGAAGAAAGTAAAATCCTGCGCATTTATTCACCCGAGCAAGTTTCACCTATTCTTGACGCTGCTTGGGGGGGGAGTTTCCAGCAGTTTATTGGGGGTGTTAAAATCGCACCTTTAGGTCCTACGCTCCATATTGGGACTAGTTACCGCACCGCAGTGATCAAAAAATACCAGGGAAGCATGAAACACCTCCTTTCGAACGACGAGTATGTCGTACTAGATGCGTCGGGATACACACCAAGCGTCTTTGCTTTTGGTTTTGATACACAGGTTTCCTTCCTAAAACTTTTTCTTGATTATCAGATGGAATTCAATTCCAAAGGTCGTGCTTATGTGAAAACTGGATACCCAGGCTGTGCGGAAAAAACTGACCTGAAAGATTCTCACAATGTTGCTGGCGGTGTTCAGTACCGACTGAAAGATCTACACTCATTCTCCCTCGCCGTTGGAAACTATCCGGAAAACGTTGGCGATGGTTACAAACCGCCTGAAAGTGCTGCAAACTCAGGATTTCAGTCAACACCAGAAGCGCTCGATGGAGTCACCATTGGGACTCCAGAGGCATTACCGAGAAGAATCTTTGCCGGTAGCTACCGTTATAACTTTCCACCCCAACCCCAAACCGGTTATGTTCAAACGGCATTTCACTACGCCTATGGATCTAGAACGGTTCCCCGGGGATACCCTAATGAAGGCGACTACTCCATCAAGATCTTCGTGGGCAGTTTGGCGGTAACTTTGAGATTTTAACAGGGATTATTGCCAATACCCCCGTCTTGGCCGTATTATACGTATTATAAACTGACGCAGCCGTTTGAAAGCGATGGTATGGAAAAAAGAAAATTCATCATCAAAGACGAGACAAAAAAGCGATGCCGGATTTTCAAAAACGATCCGGAAACACAACGCCGCTTTACAGTCATTAGTCTTGAACTTTTCCACTTTTTATATCAAGTCGTTAAGATCGACTTTTCAATATACTTCGCGGTCGAAGACCAAATGATTGAATTCATCCGCCCCCACGAATTCTGCAGTGATCTCTTAGATCAGATATGGCTTGCCTTACAAAAAGATTTCGAAGGTATCGAGGTCAAAATCCGGAAGTCAGACTTGATAAAATTTAACACCTTAATTGATGAAATTCGAACCAAGAAAATTGGAGCTCTCGTAGCGACAGCACCAGAACTCGATCGAAAAACCGTCGATATCTTCGCTAATCTCAGCATCGCAAGTCAGATGATTGTTCGCGGCGGGATCAGCCAGGAAGTTGCAGACAAAGTCAAAGCTTCAGCCTCCTACCTCGTTTCCAACCTTCTGGATAGTGAGCTTGCCATTGGAACATTAAGCAAGATGATCGTTTGTGACCCTACTCTTTATGATCACAGCGCCTCAGTGTCAATGATTGCCACCGCAATCGCGGGCCGTTTTCTGCCTATTCCTTTTCCCCCAAAAGAAGTGCTCGCTGTTTCCCAAAGCGCGCTGTACCACGACCTCGGAAAAACGTGCGTGCCTCCTGCTGTGCTCAATAAACCAGGCAAGTACACTCCTGCTGAATTTGAAGTCATGAAGACACACACAACACTGGGCCATCAAGAGCTACAAAGCTACATTGAAAAGGGACTGCAAATTGAGCCCCTCGCCATTAGAGTTGCTCGAGAACATCACGAAAAATTTGGTGGTTCAGGATATCCTGATGGAAAAAAAGGTCGCTTTGAAGAGGAGGAACAAAGAGGTATCCATATTTTTAGTCGCATCATTTGTATCGCTGATGTCTACTCAGCTCTACTCATGAAACGCGCCTACAAACCATCCTACGAGCCACTTGAATCTCTTAAAATAATGATGGAAATGGCTGAGGTGCATTTTGATCCAGTCATCTTCAAAGCTTTTCTTGGTGGAATTGTTAACAGTCTCAACAAAATCAATTCAAAATCCTCTGCTGGTCGCATTTTTTCATTCAACACAAAAGGAACACTTGTTGAATGTAAGGATGCTAAAAGTAAAGCGACATAAACAAACTGTACTCCCGTCGCGATCAAAACGGCTGACAAGGGAAGATCTCTCTTCGCCAAAAAAATCAACGTTGTTGAATAAACCCGTTTTCACTCCCGTTCTCAGCATCGAAGATGCAGCTCACATGAACCCATTACTGTTTTCGCTTTGCGGGTTATTTTTTGAAATCACTTTAATTTCAGATGAAAGACTGGCTAAAAAAGCGAAATGTTCGTAACTCACTATAATGATAGTGAATTATGCGCTA
>CAILAO010000050.1 GCA_903832105.1 uncultured Pseudomonadota bacterium
CTTGAATTTCACAGAAATTGATTTCACACCTTATTTTAAATTTTTAATAAATAGCCAATAAACCAGAATTTTAGTGAATCTGCAGTTAGAATTAGAAATTCATAAGCCTTTACTTGCTTTTACGCACTTTAACACTAAGACTCGAAGAGCACCTTCATGAATAGCTAGGGTACGAATTAAGAATGAAGAGAAAATTGGGCAAAAGAAATCGTAAAAAAAGATTTAGCACAATCATGCTAGAGTCTATAGACTGCGCCTTTTTAACATTAGGAGAAAACGCAAAATCATCGCTATACTTTCACCTTGAAACTAAATTTGCGATTTCAAGGCAGGATATTCCAGATAGAGTTGGCGATTTTTCGGATGCTCTTGAACAAATATTCGGCTTAGGCGCCCGGCAAATTGAGATTTTAATCATGAAATACCTGAATCAACGGGTCGATTGCACGTACGAGTGGGTTGGCCCAAAATGGCTTGTTCCAGACTTGACTTTTACAAAGTATGTTAACATGATGAGACTTAGCTGTAAAGAAACTGATAAAATTGGCTACATAGAGGTTATTTTGGATGCTGGAGAACAACAAGAACAACGAACCTAGCGACTGCTTATCAGTATTAATCGATCTTATTCCTGATCCAGTTGTAGCCATAGACAGTTTAGGAAAAATAGTATTTGCAAATAAGATAATTGGAAAGTTTTCTGGCTATACAAGGGAGCAATTAATCGGCAAAAACTTTTCTGAGTTAGGCTTTATCAGTAAAGAATACAAGCTGTTGATGGCAAAAAATGCGGAAAAAAGATTAGCAGGCTCCAACATCCCTCCCTATGAAATCAGAATAACCACCAAGAACGGAGAAGTTAAGTGCTTAAAAATAAATGGAAATTGCATCATAAGCGAAGGGAAATCATTAGACCTTGCAATTTTTCATGATGTCACTGAAGAAAATAAAATTCAAAACGAACTTCGACAAGGCTTACTTGAAAGCGAAGAAAAATTTCACGGTATAACCAATTCAATCAAAGAAGCTATAATTACAGTAGATCAAGAGGCAAAGGTTGCTTACTGGAACCCAGCTGCTGAAAACATATTCGGCTACACGAGTGAAGAGGCAATCGGCAAAAGTGTACATGAACTTGTTGCTCCAAAAAATATGTGTAAAGAAGCAAAAGCTCGAATGGATACAAGCGTAAAAACGTTTACTGAAACAGGAACCGGCTATTTTACAGTCGGAAATGTCCAATTAATCGGGCAACACAAAAATGGCACCGAATTTCCTGTAGAATTGTCTATTTCGCCGCTAAAATTATGTGGAAAATGGAATGCGGTTGGAGTAGTGAAAGACCTCACCGATAGGAAACTAGCCGAGCGGAAACAAAGAGAAGCGGAACAACGTTACCATGCGCTATTTAACCAAGCGCCTTTAGGCGTCCTGGTTATTGACCCAGAAACAACCGCATTTGTCGAATTCAACGATATCGCACATTTACAATTGGGTTACTCAAGGGAAGAATTCGAAAAAATTACCGTTTACGACATAGAGGTTAAGGAATCCCCAGAAGAAACAAGGTCTCACATGAAACAAATGGTAGCAGAAGGCAGAGGCGAATTTGAAACAGAGCACCGAACAAAAAACGGCACCATTGAGAATGTTTTGGTAACTACAAGAACGTTTCAGTCGGCAGGCAAAACATTCCTACATTGTATTTTCCATGATATTACTGAAATCAAAAAAGTGCAAAATGCCCTGATAGAAAGTGAGGAATTATCAAGAGCAATAGTTACAAACGCACCGATTGGAATAGCCACTTCAGACGCAAGTTGCCATTTTGTAAGTGCAAATGAGGCATTCTGCAGAATACTTGGATACGCAGAGGATGAACTACGGAAATTAACGTTCAAGAAAATCACTCATCCTGAAGACCTCCGTGAAAGCCTTCAAAAAATGGAGGAACTTCAAGCCGGAACGATACCCTCTTTTGTGATGGAAAAAAGGTACATCAAGAAAGATGGCACCACTATAGTTGGCAAAGTTATAACAAACGCAATTCGGAACCAAACGGGGCAACCTATTCTTTTCATTGTAGAACTTGAAGATATAACAAAGAGCAAACAACTCGAAGACGATTTACGGTCGAGCGAAGAGCGATTCCGCGCCATCAGCACCTCTGCTATGGACGCCATTATCTTGAGTGATGAAGAAGACAGAGTGATTTATTGGAATCCCGCTGCGGAGAAAACGTTCGGCTTCACAGAGAGGGAAGCAGTAGGTAGAAAGCTAGCAGAATTGGTTATTCCGCCGCATGTACATAATAAGCATGGAGAATTACTAAAAGAATTACTCGAGCAACCCATTTCGAAGAAGCATTTTGGGTACTTGGCACTAAGAAAAGATGGAAGCCTATTCCCAATAGACCTCGCTGTGGTATCCGTTGAGTTGAAAGATAAAAGCTGTCTCCTGTCAATTGTTAGGGATATCACGGAGTGGAAAGCCATGGAAGAAGCGCTCAGGCAAGAGCGAGATATACTTGAAAGCATGGCTGCAAACATAGATGCTGGTCTGACAATTATCGGCAGAGACTACCGCATCGTATGGGCTAACA
>CAILAO010000051.1 GCA_903832105.1 uncultured Pseudomonadota bacterium
AATATTGCCAAGTTGGATGAACTCCCGCTCCCTCACGGGGGGGATTTTTCCGAGATAAACAAGATAGAGGCCACCGCAACAAGTATATCCGTGGCTGATGTGCATCCTTTGAAGCGAGATTTTTCTTGGTGGGAGGACTCCTGGAATATTAACAACGGCATAGGACGCTATTATGTTGGCTCCACTACCACTATGGCCATAACGAGGGGCGGCGACGCGTTTTCAGGGGATGGCTCAGGTATCTTTTACTTCGCTGCGGCACCAATCGACTATAGCGTACCCAACGTTGGTTTTCGCTGCTCATATACGAGACCGTAGTATCCGGCGGCAGTTATAATCCTCAAAATATTGACAGTCAATGCGTTGGCATATTGCTTGCACACCCATACGTATTGATGAAGGAGGTTTTAAATGCACACACGATTAACGTTCTTTTCCGTATTGTTGGCTCTATTATCACTTATGGCCTGTCTCGTAGGTCAAGGTTGCGAGTCGAGCGCCAATGGGGGCAATAGACCTCGTAAAACAAACTCTACACCTACAAACCCTACACCTACGAACTCGGAAGACATTTCGATCGAAACGGGTGATACGGCGGCAGTGCCGACAAGTTGTATTAACGAAGCAGATTCCCCTGGACTTGTAACGTCAATCATAGTTCAAGATAAGGTCACTCACACCTCGCTTCATAACACAGCAAAATATTTGGTGACTCAGAACAAGCAGGGAATTTTTTTTACATATTCTCCGAAACGATATGAAAGCGACTTGGAAGGGGGAGAGGTGTCGGTCGAAGGAAGCGAAACAGTTTGGAGGCTCATGAAAGTAAATCCGGACTGTCAGGGCTTCACTCAACTGTTCGAGGAAACATGCAAGATTTGCAATGCACCGGCGGTTGAGTCAGATGATGACGGAAATCTTTTTCTCGCAAATGGAGATCCCGATTCAGCAAATTGGAGTCTTGCGGGTCCAAGAGATGCCAGACTGTTTAAGTTTTTAGCTAGTTCAGGTTATAAAAATCCAGAAATCTTTAGCATACCAAAGGGCAATTCAGACAAGTTTCGTCTTGTCTATGATAAAGCCAAAAAAAAGCTATTTTATTATAATTACAATGAGCAACCCAAAATAGACCCCAGAAAAATTTTCAGTTTTTATTCGATTTCACTAGATGGAACAATTGAAAGTTCAATTCCGCTGAATGGCAAAGGGGATACGGCAAGAATCATGTATCCACACCTTGCCGTCGATGACTCGCGGGTCGTCGCGATTTGGCATACCGAGCGCGGGGGAATCAGTACAACCGAACCAAGACTGTATCGCAACATAAGCTTCATTTACTCTGATGATTCCGGTCTATCATGGAAAAACTTCTCAGGTGCTCCAACCCAATATCCTGTCATTAACGATAATAGAGGGCCAGGTACAATGGTCACTCTTAAAGAGGAAGAAGGCGATCACAACTGGTTGGGAGACGCGGTATTAAAAAACAATAAATTACACATTTCATATCAAATTTGGGGTGTCATGCATCCAGGAAATAAAACACATTACGTCCGCTATAACTTCGAAAACGGAACGCGTGATGTAGATATTCAACCGGATTGGAATGGTATCGCTGGACAGGGTCACTTCGTAAACGACCGGAGAAGCCCTAATGGACCTATATATATCGTTTCAACAAAGAATTCAAATGGCGGGAGCGTATTGGCAGTACTCATAAGTTCTGACGAAGGCAAAACCTGGCAACCCTTCGCAGAAGGACAACTTCTTGCGGGTGATCCTGATGTGTTAGATACCATACAGACTCTTCATGAGGTCACGTCGGACGGGTATATCGTAGGACTATATTCGAGATGCAATGCGCGACCAGAAATCGGACGTTGCGGAACTTATGTCAATGGACAGTGGATTTACGACAGCAGGGCCTATTTTTTCAAAGTTAAAGCAAAGTGACCGTTTGGCAATGTTCTTGCAGAAATATTACAAATCTTTATTGAAAGAAACCCACCCCTTTTATTCGCCCCTTTAAACTCCCATAACCCCTTTCCCTCCCATGCCCGACTCGCACGCGGGTCGGGCGCATTTTAACCGGGATTTTGCATTTAAGATCGTAGCGAGAAGACCAAAACCCAAGCGTCGACTGCGTTACCCCAGTAAAAAAACAGGATCAAACATATTCGAAAGATTAGGTTGTCGAGTAAAAAAGTGAGGCTCACATAAACCAATAATAACAGTGTGGTAAACAAAAAGTACTGGTGAAATTACCGTGTAAGGACGTTAATCAATTTAGGCATTCAATGTGCATGTTTTGCATAATGTTTAAACTGAGATAAAATGTGAATACGAAAACTCGCTATCTGAAAGAATCGAGATGGAAAAATTTTCTCCTTCCTCAAAAAGAAACCAATGGCGTCTTGAAATGGTGCCGGTGATCAAATCTGAAGTAAAATCGGAAATCGACGAACTACTTAAACAAAATGAGCCAAGCGACATCTTCCCCCATATTTCGCAGCGTATAAAAGAGTTGGATACGAGTGATGCACCCACAAGCCAACTGAAGCGGCTAATTCTCGTTATTTCCGCCTTAGTTCATCATCAGCGGTATAGTGGTTTATCCTCAAAACAGGTAAAAGATTTATCGGAAACTGCCGAAGCTATCTTAAAGGTGGAGAAAATAAATCCAGTCAAGTCAAAGTTTGCCTTTTTATATGGTGAATTGCACTTGGTGTTAAGCCAGATATATAGAAAGAGTGGAAAGCACCTTCTCTCAGCCTGGGAACAACAGCTCGCATTATATCTTTCCAGATACTCACCACCTGGAGGGATATGTTTTCAAAGGCTGGCATACGGCCATAGAGCCATGCGGCTCGGCTTCCTTGAGGATGCCTTGGAAGACTTTGAGTTTGCGGAAAAAGGTGATTTACCGCTATCTCAAAAGGAGAAAGCCAGAATCGGTCGCGTCAAAGCCTTGCGTCTTCTTGGCAGACTTGACGAGAGCTGCAAAATGGCAAATGACGCCAGGAACGATTATGAGAGCATTTCGCAAAGTGCGCTCTTAGAGCTTGAATGGGAAATGATCTGCTGTGGAGTTCAAAATGGAGCCCCCCCACACAAAATGGTTGCCGCAGTGAGAAAAGGTGAAAGCCATTATGAGGCGACCTACATATTAGAAGCCTTTTTATGGGTGCGTGCTTTTAAGGACAAAATATGGTTTGACCAGCTTCCTAAATTAAGCACGATTATGAGAGATACTGCACTGGGTGTAAAAAATAGAGGGTTTTTATACAAGGCCGTCGCCAGTCTTGAAGAGTATGATGATGAGGCGATTCCTATCGCTGTCCGATTACGTTGTCTAGGATTAACTGTCTCAAAACTATCTGAGTTTGTTTTAGTAGATAATGAACTTCTTTTTCTCGCAGCTGTGGCTCGCTGGTTGAGACATAGACATTTGGAAGGACATCTACGTTTAGTTGTTGGGCAATATCGAAGCTTAAGCGCTCACCTCACGAAAAGCGCCTCCTATGACGCGCTGCATTTACTTGCCGATTTGGTCTGATTCCATTTAATTAGGGGACACCCGACTGAATTCAATTAGAAAACACGAAACTCAATTCAGTCGGGTGTCCCCTAATTAGAAAACACGAAACTCAATTCAGTCGGGTGTCCCCTAATTTCGGGCACAAGGACATATCGACAACCATGCGATATGTTCATACTGACGGGATTGAAAACACTGGTTCAAGGCAATGGTCAAGAAGGGAAAGACGAGCACTTCAGGAACAAAAAGAAGGCTCCAGCCTTCCAAATGTTACTCGCCTCACTCATCTAAGAGTCGTTACGTCTACTGGATCTTAATCTAATAAAAATCCCAAGTCCTTTTTACGGGACTTGGGACATTTTTCTGTGGATAACTTTTGGCGATTCCGATTTCGTCATCGTAAATCGTCATTGTGGACGAGATCCTTCGGCTAACGCCTCAGGATGACGGAGTGATTCTTACATCATCCCGCCCATGCCGCCCATACCGCCCATGCCGCCCATGCCGCCCATTCCTGCACCACCACCGTGAGCTTGACCTGCAGATGACTTGTCTTCAGGCTTTTCCGCGATCATGGCTTCGGTTGTGAGAAGAAGGCTAGCGACAGAAGCTGCATTGATTAAAGCAGTTTTCGCAACTTTAGTCGGATCAATAACGCCAGCTTTATAGAGATCTTCATATTGCTCTGTCAGGGCGTTAAAGCCTTCACCCAGTTTTCCAGCGCGCACTTTTTCAAGGACCACAGCTGGTTCAGCTCCTGCGTTAAAAGCGATTTGACGGAGAGGTTCTTCGAGAACACGGTGAAGAATCCGAACGCCAGATGTTTGTTCTCCACTTAACTTAAGACCGTCGAGAACATGTTGGCACCTGATGTAGGCCGTTCCACCGCCAGGAATAATGCCGCCTTCAACAGCAGCGCGAGTCGAATTGAGAGCGTCTTCTACGCGAGCTTTTTTCTCTTTCATCTCGGTTTCAGTGGCAGCTCCGACTTTAATCACAGCAACTCCGCCCACGAGTTTCGCGAGACGTTCTTGGAGTTTTTCGCGGTCATAATCAGAAGTCGTTTGCTCGATTTCTTTTCTGATTTGTTTTACGCGGCCGTCGATATTGGACTTCGTTCCTTTGCCGTCAACGATCGTCGTATTGTCTTTATTAATCGTGATGCGTTTTGCTTGGCCAAGCTGATTCAAAGCCATATTTTCGAGTTTGAAGCCAAGATCTTCGCTAATGACCGTACCGCCAGTGAGAACGGCGATATCTTCTAACATGGATTTCCTACGATCGCCAAATCCCGGCGCTTTGACCGAACAGCACTTCAGCGTTCCACGGAGGCGGTTCACGACGAGTGTTGCAAGAGCTTCACCATCTACATCTTCGGCGATAATAACAAAGGGACGTCCCGATTGTGCAATCTTCTCCAGGATAGGAAGAAGTTCCTTCATGTTCGAAATTTTCTTCTCATGAATGAGTATGAAAGAGTCTTCTAAAATACATTCCATTCTTTCTGCATCGGTGACGAAATAGGGAGAAAGATAACCGCGATCAAACTGCATCCCCTCAACGATGTCTAGGGATGTTTCCATGCTTTTCGCTTCATCGACAGTGATGACGCCATCACGTCCAACTTTGTCCATGGCATCGGCCAGAATATTGCCAATGGCAGTGTCGTTGTTGGCGGAAATTGAGCCGACTTGCGCAATTTCTTCACGCTTCGCAGTCGGTCTCGAAATTTTGTCGAGTTCTTTCACAACAGCCTCAACGGCCTTGTCGATACCTTTTTTGAGTTCCATTGGGTTGTGGCCTGCGGCAACCAATTTTGCACCTTCTCTATAAATCGCTTGTGCCAGAACCGTTGCAGTGGTCGTGCCGTCACCAGCAGCGTCAGAAGTTTTTGATGCAACTTCCTTCACCATCTGAGCGCCCATGTTTTCAAATTTATCTTCTAATTCGATTTCTTTTGCAACAGTGACGCCGTCCTTCGTAATGGTCGGAGAACCGTATGATTTGTCGATAACAACATTTCGGCCCCTTGGACCTAATGTTACTTTCACTGCGTCTGCCAGGGTGTTGACCCCTTTCAACATTTTGCGACGCGCATCTTCGCCAAAGCTAATTACTTTTGATGTCATAATTTCAATCCTTATAAAAAAGAGAGGTTAGTTTTTTTACTCAATGATGCCCAAAATGTCATCTTCGCGGAGAATTAAATGCTCTTCCCCGTCAATTTTTACTTCTGAACCAGAGTATTTACTAAAGAGAATTTTATCGCCAACTTTCACGTCGGGCTTGCTAATTTTTCCATCTGTGAGAGTCTTGCCGTTGCCAACTGCTACGACTTTTCCTTCCATCGGCTTTTCTTTCGCATTATCTGGAATAATAATGCCCCCGACTGTTTTTTCTTCGCTTTCTAAGCGCTTCACCAAGATGCGGTCCTGTAATGGCCTAATCTTCATAGAAATTCCTCCATACGTAAACAAAATAAAACCAAAAAACAAATGACACTTTTTGAAAACAAACTTTTACGCTGTTTTAGACACTGAACCACCGAAGCCCCTTAACCTCGCACAAGGATAGTCAAGTCTTCCAAGAGCATGGAACCTCGGATCGCAGATGGAAACATAATCATAAGTATGGCGGTGTCAAGGGGTTCTTTAAAAAAAAACTTGGTATTTTCTGAGAAAGGGAGGTCGAAGATCTATGAGAAAGGAGGTGTCTCTCCATATAATAAAACAATATCAATATGTTATGCACTTTTTCCCAGAAAGAGCCTCATCCATCACGGGATCTTCGTTTCCAATAAATGTCGGCTCACCAAAAAACTTTTTCACTTCCTTCACGAAGTAGGGCAAAGCCCTGAGAACCGATGTCGCTGGATTAATGTCGATTTCTACAGAGGGTCGCTCACGGTCTTTAAGTAAAAAAACAAGACTTAGACCGAAGTTTTCACCGGGAGCACCGTGAACGAGGAATACTTTTTCCACATCTTGCCAAAGTAGTTTAACCGTACGAACCCGTGTCACAATTTCTAGACCTTTTGAAGAGAGCCCGACATACCGCAACGATTTAAAGTAAGAAATGATAATAAAAACCCACGGTAATAGAACAAACAAGAATAGAAAACCTAGCAGGATCGAAGGATCAGCCAAGCCAGCATAAACCACTGTGAGCTTATTAGAGATGAGAAATAGCATGCACCCCATGAGACCAAAAGTCACCATTGACAACATATCTCTAGGATAAGCAAGAAATCTCCTTCCATCCCCCGAGGAGTGGGCATCTGTGAAGTAAAAAAACTCTCGATCCTCTATCTGCTTTTGAAGAAAGTAACCGATGGCATCGGGATCTTCCCTATCTATGGATATGATCTGATTCCATGTGGCCACCTCTTTTTCAAAGCGACCTTCATAGCGATAGAGTCTTGCTTTGAGTTTTAAGGCATCGATATTATTTGGACCAAGGTCTAATAGCTCGTCCAGGGCTACATGAGCCTCTGATGAGTCCCCATGGTCAACAATTTTTTGAATGTCTTTAACGTGCCTCATACTGGCCCTATCGGCCAGGAACTCGCAAGGCATTAGAAAAGTCGCGGAACCTCGTCTCAAAGGAAGAGACAAAAGCATTAGTTTTTCTTAATATAATCAACGACATGAAATATTGACATCCTCACCATTTCACCTTCAGAATTTTCTTTGTTATCCTATAGACTGTCGAAAATGATCTTGTGGTATGAGGATTTTCACAATGGAATTAATGCAAGCGATCTTAACGAGGCGGAGCATTCGCTCTTTTGAACGTGACAAACCCGTTCCTAAAGAAATGATACGTACACTCTTGCAAGCAGCCATGCGAGCCCCTTCGGCACGTAATCAACAAACGTGGTGTTTTGTCGTCATCGAGGACCGCGAGATTTTGGACACAATTCCGACGTTTTCTCCCAACTCAAAGATGTGTGAATCAGCACCGATGGCGATCGTAGTCTGTGGTGATTTAAAGCGCGAAAGTCAACAAGAAGGTTTCTGGATTCAAGATTGTTCTGCTGCCATCCAAAATATCCTGCTAACAGCACATAGTTTAGGGCTTGGAGCCGTCTGGACGGCGGTTCATCCAAAAAGCAACCATGTATCTAATGCCCAAAAGCTCTTTAGTCTTCCAGCCCACATAGTCCCACTTGCTATTGTTCCTGTTGGGTGGCCTGCTGAGAAGGTCGATCCGGTCGATACGTTCGATCCCAAGAGGATTTATCTGAACTGTTGGGGCGATGAATATCCGTTTTAGCGCGTATCGTTCCTAATAAATGATTAAACAGCGTTGTATATCTCGCGCAACTTCTCCGCAGCACTCTTCCAAGTTCCCAGTTGGCTAAAATGCTGTTTTAAATTATCCGAAAACTGAGAATCCTCGCTGAGTTCCACAGCCTTTTCGATGGCATCGCACCAATCTTGGGGCGAATGCTCTCGAGAAAGACCAATCCCGACAACAGAGCCCACGACTTCTTGAGTTGCACTCCCTTTCTGATAAACGACGGGAGTGCCTTTCGACAAAGCTTCAGCGGCGGGAAGGCAAAATCCCTCATACAGGCTTGGAGCCAGATAAACATCACTCTCCTGATAACATCTGGAAAGCTCTTCTTGAGAACAATTTACTTTAAGTTCAAGACGTCCTTCTTGCACAAGATCTGCGCCCTTTTCATGAAGGATTTTTTTTCCATGAATATCAGTGATAATGGTCAATTGAAATTCGCCCTTTTTCGCTCGTAAAATTTCAAGAAGAAAATCGAGTCTTTTATAAACTTCGTACCTTGATACGGCGAGGAGGCTAGTTCGTTTTTTTAAGCGCTTTCTTCCAGAACATGCCGTCAAATCAAGCGGCGGAACTCCGCACGAAATAACAATTGCCTTTGACGCCGCAAGTGGGTGGTTTTGAATTAGTGTTTCCCTCGTCCACTTGGAATCGCAAATAATCGCGTCAGCAGCATTGACCGCTAGCGGAAACAAGACCTTAAATTGATGCCGTAACGCAAAAGATACACCAGTGGCATCCAGTCTAGGAATGAGATCATGGACTGTTAATACTGTTCGGTAGTGAGCACTACCATTCATTTTTGGTCTTAGACTCTTTAGATAAGGGAGATTTAAATTACTAAGTCCATGCAAAACAATGTTCCGTCCTTCAAAAAGAGACGGATTTTTCTTTAGATTTTTCACCAAAAAAGAACCGATGCAAAGGGGCCAAATCGGTTTTGAGTTTTCTATTCTGGCGAAAAATCTTGAATGCAAGGGAATGCAGGGCGGAATGAGAATCTTCCGCACGCCAGGAAAATCTTTTAAATCGATTTTTGAGAGAACTATTGGTGCAATCTCTAATTTGTTCAACTCTTCAGCAAGTTTTTTTGCGTAGACAAAAATTCCACTTTGAGGATTGGTTAGACCATAACCATCCCAAAAGACGAGCGGCCCAACTCTTCCAGAGGCCGCTTCTTTTTTTAAAAGTTGCAAAAAAATTTCGCCTAACATGTGCGGCACGCGAGATAACGTCATCGCTAGTGATGACGCGTTACTGGATCGACACGTGAATAAGCAAAGTTCTGACGCGCTAAAGCCCTCATCAACGCTATGCGAGCTCTCTCGATATCAAGGTTTGGCGTGTCGTTATCTTTACTCAATCTCTTCTTTGCACGTCCTTCAGCTTTTTTTGCACGTTCAAGATCTATTTCTTCAGGTTTTTCGACGACATCAGCAAGAATTGTGACTTCATTTTGAAAAACTTCGACATACCCCCCAGCAATAAAAAAGTACATGGTTTTATCGGGGGTCGGAAGAGATTCCCCTTCAATCATAAGCTGTCCCACACCTAGCTCCGCAACAAGCGGCGCGTGATTTGGAAGAATACCCATATAACCGAGCGTCCCTGGAAGCTGCACATGCCTGACTGAAACAGTTGCGAGAGTCCGCGATGGAGAAAAAATATTGACTTTAAGCTCACCTGTTACTGACATAACTCGCCTCTATTTCAGGGTTTTCGCCTTTTCAATGGCTTCTTCGATCACGCCTACGTACAGGAACGCTTGTTCGGGCAGACCATCATGCTTGCCCTCGCAAATTTCTTCAAATCCCCTGATCGTATCTTCAATCTTCACATATTTACCAAGAAAGCCAGAGAACTTCTCTGCGACGGTAAAGGGTTGGCTAAAAAAGCGTTGAATCTTTCTTGCGCGAGAAACTGTAAGTTTGTCGTCATCGCTGAGTTCGTCCATGCCAAGAATCGCGATGATATCTTGAAGGTCCTTATATCTCTGAAGAATCGTTTGAACTCTGCGCGCAACTGCATAGTGACGGTCTCCCACCACCCGCGGATCAAGAATTTTTGAAGAACTTGCGAGTGGATCCACTGCGGGATAAATACCAAGCTCTGCGATACTCCGCTCAAGAACGGTTGATGCATCAAGGTGTGAGAACGTCGTGGCTGGTGCCGGATCGGTATAGTCGTCCGCCGGAACGTAAATCGCCTGTACAGAAGTGATAGAACCGTGTTTTGTCGTCGTAATCCTCTCTTGTAACTCGCCCATTTCGCTCGCCAGTGTTGGCTGATAGCCTACCGCCGAAGGAATACGACCTAAAAGAGCGGACACCTCAGAGCCAGCTTGCGTGAAACGAAAGATGTTATCAATGAATAGGAGCACGTCTTGATGTTCTTCGTCTCGGAAGTACTCTGCGACCGTGAGAGCGCTTAAACCGACGCGCGCACGCGCGCCAGGCGGCTCGTTCATCTGACCAAAAATAAGGGCTGTCTTTGAAATGACCCCAGACTCTTTCATTTCATAATATAAGTCGTTTCCTTCCCTTGACCTCTCACCGACCCCGCCAAACACCGAGAAACCGCCGTGCTTCGTAGCGATGTTGTTGATGAGCTCCATAATAAGCACAGTCTTACCGACACCCGCGCCACCGAACAGTCCGATCTTTCCGCCCTTAGAATAGGGAGCCATGAGATCGACAACTTTAATCCCGGTTTCGAACATCTCGACTTGCGTTGATAGACTCGTGAATATGGGAGCGGGTCTATGAATGGGATAATGTTTCTGTGTCACCACAGGACCAGCATCATCAACCGGGTCTCCCGTCACATTGATAATCCTTCCTAAAACTTCACGTCCAACAGGAACCATAATTTGATCGCCGGTATCCGTGACGGGCATGCCCCGGACAACACCGTCCGTAATATCCATCGCAACCGTTCGGACAACACTCTCTCCAAGGTGTTGCGCAACCTCAAGGACGAGGTTACCTTCCTTATTGTTAATCGCAGGATTGCTCATCTTTAACGCGTTGTAAATGGCGGGAAGTTTTCCCTCTGGAAACTCCACATCAACGACGGGTCCCATAACCTGCAGAACTTCACCAATTAATTTCTTTTCCTCTTGCATGCCAACTCCTTAAAAGTATTCTTCATCACAATGCTTCAGCGCCACTCGTGATTTCGATAAGTTCCTTCGTGATTGCACTCTGGCGCGCACGATTATACTTCAGTGTTAATTTTCTGATCACCTCGGAAGCATTCTTTGTTGCAGAATCCATGGCCGTCATCCGAGCACCATGTTCAGAAGCAGCTGCTTCCAAAAGACACCTAAGAACCGTGCCAATTAACTTTCTCTCAAGCATCCGATGAATGAGGTCTTCAAAGTTAGGTTCAATGATATAATCAATTCGCAATTCATCTTCTTTTGCCGCCTCAGATGCGGTTCCATCTAGCTCTGTTTCCACTGGAAGTAGTTTAATAACCGTAGGCGCTTGAGAAATTGCCGACTTAAACTCCATCACAGCGAGATAAATAGCGTCATAATCACCCTTCAAATATTGATCAATAAGGGGGGCTGTGAGTACCCTCGCCTTTTCATAGGTCGGCTTTTCGAGCACTCTCTCTTTCTTGTCGACGACGTCCAAACCTAATCTTTTTGCATAGCCCTGAGCCTTTCGCCCCCAAGCTAGTACCTTAACATCAACACCCTCACCTTGTTTTTCGTTCAGAAAGTGAGAGGTTTTTTTAAATAAGTTTGTATTAAGACTTCCGCAGAGCCCTCGGTCCGTCGATAAAATAGCAAGAAGCACCTTTTTCTCTACGCTTTCGCCTGGATGTTTAAAAAATGGCGACGCAATCTCGCAATTTGCCGAATTGAGCAGCCTCCTAACCAAGCGATTAAACGAAAGCGAATAAGGTCTTGCCCCGGAAACCGCCATGTGCGCACGCGCGAACTTGGCCACAGAAACGAGTTTCATGGCCTTCGTGATCTTCTGCGTATTTTTTACGCTCGTGATTCTTCGTTTTGTCTGCTTAAGACTAGGCATTGGCGCGATATCCCTTCTCGAATTCTTCGATCGCCTTTCTGAGATCCGCCTCAATCTCCGTCAACTTCGCGCGGTCACGAATGCGCTTTAAGAGATCTTGATGGTTGGCCGTAAGATAAGTGTGAAGTCCTTTTTCCCAGTCTCTCAACTGACGCACTTCATGCTTATCGACATAACCTCGGGTCGCAGCGAAGATGGTCGCAACCTGGAGGGCGATGTCAAGCGGTTCGTACTGCCCTTGTTTCAAAATTTCGACAAGGCGCTCACCACGAGCGAGGGTTTTCTGTGTTGCAGTATCAAGGTCAGAACCAAATTGGGCGAACGCTGCAAGTTCACGATATTGCGCGAGGTCAATCCGAAGACTGCTCGCGACAGCTTTCATAGAAGGCACCTGAGCGCTGCCGCCCACACGAGAAACGGAAAGTCCCGCATTCATGGCAGGGCGAACACCGCTAAAGAAGAGGTCCGATTCTAGAAAGATTTGCCCGTCCGTGATCGAGATCACGTTCGTGGGAATATACGCTGAAATATCGCCAGCTTGGGTCTCAATCAATGGAAGCGCTGTGAGAGATCCTCCCCCAAGTTTATCGTTTAATTTACACGCCCTTTCAAGAAGCCTGCTATGCAAATAGAAAACATCGCCAGGATACGCCTCGCGGCCTGGGGGGCGCCTTAGAAGAAGCGAAAGCTCTCTATAGGCCGCCGCTTGCTTAGATAAGTCGTCATAGAAAACCACGACATGACCGCCCTTATCCCTGAAGTATTCACCCATCGTACACCCTGAATAAGGCGCAAGAAACTGCATGGGAGAAGGATCAAGAGCCGTTGCGGCGACGACGATCGTATACTCCATGGCACCATGTCTTTTTAGACGGTCCACGACTTGTGCTACAGTAGAAGCCTTTTGTCCGATGGCGACATAAATACAAACCACACCTTCGCCCTTTTGGTTGATGATCGTATCAATCGCAATGGCTGTCTTTCCCGTCTGACGGTCACCAATAATAAGCTCGCGCTGACCACGGCCAATCGGCGTCATGGCGTCAATCACTTTAATCCCAGTGTGGAGCGGCTGATGGACGCTCTTTCTGGTAATAATACCGGGCGCTTTCAATTCAACGATTCTCGTCTCTTTAGTGTTCAGAGGGCCCAGGCCATCAATGGGATTCCCTAAGGCGTCCACAACGCGCCCCAACAGAGCCTCGCCAACAGGAACAGCGTTAATCGCCTTTAGTCTTTTGACAGAGTCGCCTTCTTTAATACCCTTCGTGACCCCGAAGATCGCGACGCCGACATTGTCTTCCTCTAGGTTGAGAACAAGGCCGCGGGTTCCGTTCACGAACTCGACAAGCTCACCAGCCATGACATTCGTGAGACCATAAACCCTCGCAATACCATCGCCAACCGTAATAACCGTTCCGGTTTCTTCAAGTTGGACGGGCTGGTCAAAGTTCTTGATGCGCTCACTAATCAGCTTACTAACTTCTTCTACACGGATTTTTTCCATAGGACCGAGAATCTCCTTTAACGAACGGCAGCCTCTATAATGGACTCCAGTTTTGCCTTAAGACTTAGATCAATCTTTGAATAACCTACTTTGATCGAGAAGCCTCCAAGAAGACTTGGATCAACACGATCTTTAATATCTACCGATTTTTTGAATGCTTGCTCCAGCAAAGCTTTGATGGCTTTTAAATCTTCCCCTTCAAGCTTTGTTGCAGATGTAACAAGGGCGTCCATGCGGTTTTGCATCTCATCCATCAATGCCCTGAAAGCTCTCTCGATATCCGGAATACGCGCAATTCGCCCCACGTTTAAGACGGTATAAATGAAATGTCTCATCGTTTTGTCTGGGTTTTGCGCTTCGAGTTTGTCGAGGCCATAGTTCAAAATTAATTCTTTTAGGTGCTTCGGGAAAACCCGACTCACCAAAATCTGCGCGGTTTGCGGTATTTCAAAAAAACTTGCCATATAGGCCAAACTCTCCCCTAACTGGGAAGCACGATCCGGCCGTTTTTCAGCCAATAAGAACAAAGCCTTGGCGTAACGCTGAGCAACTCGTGTGTGAATACTCATGCCTGGACCTCATGCGTTAGATGATCAAGCTCTTTCACCTGCTTTTTAAGAAAGGTCTTGTGACCAGCCGAGTCCATTTCCTCATGAATCTTTTTGACAACACTCTCTTTCGCAAGTGTAACGATCTCACGTCGAAGCTCCTGTTTGGCTTGTTCGACAGCCGCATCGGCGATAAACCTAGCTTCTTTTTTGAGATGTTCCGCAATAGCCTTGGCGTTTTCAATAATTTCTTTGGCTTCGATTTCGGCGGCCTCTCGGGATTTTGCTTTGATGCCTTCAATCTCTTGGGCAAGCGTTGCTGCTTTCATTTCGAGATTTTGGTGGAGTTTCTCGGTTTCTTCCATGAGTTTTCGAGCTTCATCAGCCGCAAACACAAACTTGTCGTGCTTAGCTCTAGCCATATTGTTTAAAGGTTTTCTGAAAAAATAAATCGCAAGACCGAGGAAGAAGAAAAAATTTAAGTACGGTAGTATGACGCTTTTTAACAGATCAACTTGTTCCAACAGAATCTCCTTCAACCCACAATATGACTAAAAATCTCGTTAGTCATGGCT
>CAILAO010000052.1 GCA_903832105.1 uncultured Pseudomonadota bacterium
CCCCCCCCCCCTTTTTAATGATACGGCGACCACCGAGAACTACACCAGGACGTACACTCTTTCCCTCACGACGCTCTTCCGATCTCATGATGGACTTTCAGCCCACCCCGCGGGAGACCCTACTGCGGGCGCGCGAGATTGCGACGGCTTCCGGGCTTCAGTATGTGTACCTGGGCAATATTGAACTCCCTGAGGGCGGCACGACATATTGCCCCTCCTGTAAGACCCCGCTTATCCGGCGCCACGGCTACAAGATCATTGAGAACCGTGTTGGCGCTGGCGCACGCTGCCCAGAGTGCAAAACGCCCATCTACGGACGCTTTTAATAGTTTAGCGTTGAGCGTTAAGCGTTCAAACTTTTAACTCTCAACGTTTAACTCTTAATTTAAGAAGTTGCTCCTTTTTTTTATTCCGGCTTGGTGGCGGGCTTATTCCCAGGGTCCCGCGCGGCATCCTCGCATCCTTCCGTCCCACCCCTGACTGCGCCCCTCTCAAGTGAAAGCCGCTCCGCTTCACCTTATTGAAAAATCTTTCGATCAAAAAGAAACCACAAAACTAATAGAACTAGGCTCCCATAGACGCATACAATATTTGACATTCGCCGGGAGAAGAAACCCCCGTTTTTTATTCCATCTTCAATAAGTCCTCTGTATTTGTTTGCTTTTTTCTCAGAGTTAGAAACGTAGGAATCTAGCATGATGTATTCGTTTTTTGTTATTATGCATACTTTATGCGGTGTCGCGCAATCTACCGCAGTACTCGCAAGAAGGCGGACAACAACCGCCGTTATCTCGTCTCGGTTTATAATTTTGACCGATGTGCGTTTGGTTCCCCAATAACCGTAGTTAGAAATCGTTACAGCATCCTTTTGGAATAGAAGAGAATGGAAACCCAGAACACTCAATAAAGAAAACCAAAGAGCCAAAGAGGTATCTTTGTGCCCGACCCTATCTCGATTCTGTCCAGCGCCAGATAGGCATTAGGCAGATTTGAGAGTTGCTGGTATCCCTTGCTCGGGCCTCCCACTTCAAAAACACAATTCCCTATCTGAAAGTCTCCTTTTTCAGGAAAAGTGACTTCATCTTTCTCAAAACAACTGAGGAAAAATGTTTCCCGGATGCTTCCTGTATCAGGGGCGGTTCCGCTCAGGGCCTGCATGAGGTTCGGATTATCCAAATAGAGCTTTTCTGGTTTGTCGAGCGTGTTGAGTGATTTTCCTTTAATATGCAGCGTCCGGATAATGCCGGCATTTTCAAGATGCATTAAATAAGTCTTTAGCGTTCGCTCGTCCCCGATCTTCAAAGTTCGCTTGAGGCCGGCCATATCGGGTTTATAAGGAACCAAACCGCAGATCGTTGACAGCAACTGCTTGATTTTGCAGACGCTTGCACCGGTTAATGATGGCGCTAATGCAGGAAGGTCATTTTCGATCGTGGTGTGAACGGACTGCTCAAGCGTTAACGGAAAGAGGTCTGGAGTTGCTGTATGCTCCAGCGAGTAAGGGTAGTATCCAGTTTTCAGATAATTCTCAAACTCGCGCAGTACTGTTGTTCCGTTTTTTCGTAATGCGTCAGATATCGAGGTGCTTAACGGACGGTGTTCATGAATGATTTGAGTCAGCGTGACCGGTAAAAAATCGAGCACTTTCCGAACACAAAGCCACTCCCGGAAAGACATGGAACGCAAGTGTTGAACAACAGCCCGACGGGAAAGGTCGTGGCTTCCCTTTCGAATGGCCAGCGCAGAGCTTCCCGAGGCTATTATTTGAAGGCGAGGAAATGAATCATTGATGCTTTTCAGTTCCTTGGACCACTCGGGGTATTTGTGAATTTCATCAAAGCAGACAACCTTTCCCCCCAGTGCATCAAAATCTTTGGCAATTTCATACATGCTTCGAGCCCCAAGAATAAAATGATCCATAGGAACATAAATGAATTCTTCAGAAAACCTGTCCTTAAACCGCTCCATGAGGTATTGAACAATAAGCGTCGTCTTACCCACGCCTCGCTGACCCAGAAGAATAGTTAACGGTGAGCGAAAAGGATCACACCCCAGGAGATAGCGTTTGAAAGGGCGATTCTTTTGATTGACCATTTTTGCACTGAGTTCAAATAGTTCCTGCATATACACTCCCGTTTTGGATTGCGTACCTATGATATAGCACATTTATTAGTATTGCAATACTATTTATAATAATTATTAGTGTGTTACGATACTAATTCCGTAGAAAGCGTAGACAGGCAGACGACTTCCAAATCAGCGGGCGCTTCGGAAAGAATACACGCCAGCATGCCGCCTGGA
>CAILAO010000053.1 GCA_903832105.1 uncultured Pseudomonadota bacterium
CGACTTTCATGCGGCTTCTCCCTTTCTGGTGACAAGACAACCTCTTTGTGAACAAAAAATGTATTCACTGAAAACCATATTCTCTTCCAAAGAGGCTATTTTATACGCTTTTGCCAAGAGAACTTTCGAAGATATAATACTGTTTAAGTTTATCTAACACGATTTACATACGAAAGCAAAACTTGTTTGTTCTGTGACAAGCTGTTGTTTCCAAAAATCATTGGAACACTCAAAATCATTTTGAGAGAAATCTGATTGATAGGCAGTATCTAACAGTTGATAGGTCTGGGTTGGGTTTAATCCCACTTGCGAAGCAGAGACCAGGATTTGAGATGAGAGGATCACATATTGATCATTCGCTGATAAAGTTCTGCCTGCCTGCCAAAGTCTCGAACGGTATGTCTTATAGCGTTCCTGTGCTTGTAAAAAAACGTGAGATGGCTCACTATTCGAAAATCGTGCCTGCGGTTGTTTTTTACAAACGATGATCGCATCGAGGTTGATCGGATTTTTTGCGGTAGCTTTGATTTTACTGACAGCCATCTCTGCCTTCACGGGGTGAGCCGCGATAATCGAAAATCGGGACGTCAGAATAGCTTGATAAATTGAACCCCAGGCTTCTGGCTTGGAGTGATGAAAACTAAACACCAGCAATCCTTGCTCTTTTAAAACGCGAAAACACTCCGTAAAGACATGGCCTAATTGAAGCGAAAATTTCTCAGGATCGCGATCCTGAACCTCTCCGGGATGACTTGAGTTTTCTTGAGCAAAATAATGATATGCATCCTTCAATGCGAGCTGTAGCCAGGCATAAAAGAAATCACTTAATTCGCTGTAATGCACAAAGTCGAAATATGGGGGATCGGTGATGATCGCATCTACCGAATTGTTAGGGAGCGGAAGGCTGGCACTATCACCATTCAGGATCAGCGCGGCTTTTTTATTCCTGAGAAAAGGTTGGTATGAATCAACGATAGCAAGGTCGAGCTTTGGACTGCATATTTCTCGCGTTGTCGTTTTGATGCCATTTCTTTCGCGCAACCGAATTTCGAATGGGGTCTGTAAGTATCTTTTGGCCTTCAACAATCTGGATTCGAATAATGTCGAAAACGTGCCGCTGCTTTTTTCAGTTCCCCAGACCGTATTCTCAAGGGGCGTTTTTTCCGGTTTGAGAATATGGTGTGAAAAGATATGACGCACTGCCCCCGTCCCTTCACCTTTAAAGCTACAGAATAAATTATTGAACTCCAATGTACTCGAAAAAAGACAGAGAAAATGCTCTCTTATTCCTTGTTCTTCTATTCGGAGGATCCTTTTAAATAATATATTCAGCGCTAAGAGTTGTCTTTCATTGAAGAATTGATGCCAACACTGATACCCATAACCGATAGCCTGCTTTGTATTATAACCAGCTTTCAGCTTTAAAAGAGGAATATCGGACATCTGCTGACGAAAATCAGCTTGAGCCTTTCGAAATAATCGATGGTCAAACTGGCCTGGCGTGAGATAGACCTTTTCTCCTTGTGGATTGATCGCCATGATGGCATAGAGCCGATGTTTCGGAGGAGACCCTGTATTAACAAGTAAATCCTTGATTTTATAACGCTGCCCTGTCCGACTGATTACAAGTTGGTCAGTTGCGGATCCTTGTTGCGGGTCAAAGGTTGTATCGCATGTGGTACATTCGATTTCTCTTATATTATAATAACCTGTATTGATTGTCCAGCAGTGTGGACAAATGATCTTTGCGATGGGGTCTTTACTCGGATATGCATTCTGGCTAAAGACATAATTCTTGAATAGCGGGATTTCTTCTCCCTGCGGAGTTTCTACGACTTTTACCCAAAAATAATAGAGCGCATCACATTCCTGCCCCGTCAGCGGATCAATGGTTTTATAGTACTGTTGAATCGGCTCTCTGACATCATGTTCAAGCTCTTGAAAGGTGGTTAATAAACTCACCTCATCAATTCGTGAAAGGGCTTGCCGTACCATGAATGTACTGACCGGATTGGTATCGCACCCAATCGGTTTGATGCCTAATTTGGCACATTCCCCCAGGGTTGTGCCTGACCCCATAAAAGGATCCAATATCGTCAGCGCC
>CAILAO010000054.1 GCA_903832105.1 uncultured Pseudomonadota bacterium
CATCAAGCTCAAAGGTGCGCGTAGCGTCGCCCAAGAAATGCGACAGCTCTCTCGCAATGTACGCTTGGTCTTGGACCATCTTCGAATGACGAAAAACTCTTGCTTATGCGCCCTAAATCATTAGAACCAATTTACCGTGCCCAAACGCGCCCCCATAATTGGTTTACTTAAAAATTGTGTTAGTGTTTTGCTGATCGGTCAGCCATTCTTTTATCCGTATGGGATCAAATCGGAAGATTTTTCCCAGACGAACATGAGGAATCTGCTTCATTGCGGTGAGTTTGCCCAATAGGGCCACAGAGATGCCGAGTAAGCGAGCCGCCTGTTTGCGGTCAACAAGCATAGTTTCCATTTATCCCCCCTAAAAATATTTTGTGATCATTATAAAAAAGCGCTTGACATTGTTTGAACTTTCTTTATTATCTTTATGCCTTAATGCTCACCTATATGATGTGTCAAGTAAAAAAACAGCACTTCGCTCTTTTCTGCGTCTAATTAGCCGTTTTGACTAATGTTATTTATTTATTGGGTGTAACGAGAGAGTTACTTAAGTAATACATATCTTGTGGTTTGAATGACGGTCGGTAGGCTGTAGTTGACCAAAACCGGCCCGCTGATACGAAAACTCTGCTGGAAAAATCGCGGACGCTCGACAGGCCACTCCAGAAGTTAGGGGTGGGGTAGGTATTTTTGGGAATAGGGGGGGCGGTTATGTTCTATTTGTCTGCTTTGAAAGCTTTCTCGGCGGCGATATCAGCCACTTCAACTAATTCATTGACCAGATCTGGTCTACCCACCAATTCCGCCTGAATGTAGCCGCGGATACTTTGGATAGCGCGTTGGTGGAGTCCGTCGATCTCCAAATTCAAACGTTTTACATCCGTCTTTGCCCGAGTCAGGGAAGCTAGGCTTGTACTTAACTTGTAAATATTATTAATGGTTTCTGCGCTCGGAGTCTTGTCGCTTTCGCGGATCAATGCGCCGACAACTGTGACCATATTATCAATTACGCCGTTAAGCTCTCCCATTTCATCCGGTTGGATGACAACGGGCGTGGCCTTTGCGCCTTCAGAACGAAGTTTCTCCCGACGTGTTGGACTCGACTTAATCTGCGATTTCACTTTTGCCCCCCATTTCGTATCATTTCCAAGTCTTATTTTGCATGCCGAAATTGACAATTGCAGATCTTTTCATAGACAGGCTAAAACACACCTGTAATATTAATATATCGATATATACCAAAAGAGGTGTTTTGTCAATAAAATAATACAGATATGAGAGAATATTAATAAGTTAGGCCACACCTTTGACTTGTTTTTGGCTCAGCGATTCAGGAATCTGCCGAAAATTCATCAATTCCCCTCAAGCATCCGTAGATAAATTGAAACACATGTCCCCATTTGACTCATGTTTGTGAGATAGTGTGGGAGGGAATCATGATAGTCTCAAGTGAAGGCAAGGCTTACTCATGAGTGAAAACAATCTTACCTGGATAGCGAATTTCATTTGGGGCATAGCTGACGATGTGCTCCGGGATGTATATGTTCGTGGCAAATATCGTGATGTAATATTGCCGATGGTGGTCATTCGGCGTCTTGACTCAGTCCTTGAGCCCACCAAACAAGCCGTGCTCGATATGAAGAAAAACCTCGACACAGCCGGGATTACCAATCAGGACGCCGCGTTACGCCAGGCAGCGGGACAGGCATTCTACAACACTTCGGCTTTTACCCTTCGTGACCTGAGTTCCCGTTCCAAAACCCAGCAACTCAGGATGGACTTTGAGGCATACCTTGACGGTTTTTCGCCAAATGTTCAGGAGATCCTCGAGAAATTCAAGTTTCGTAATCAAATACCAACGCTTGTGGATGCCGATATTCTGGGCAGTCTCGTAGAGAAATTCCTCAATCATTTGACAAACCTGAGCCCCCAACCTGTTGTGAATACTGATGGCTCTGTTCGACTGCCGGGTCTCGATAACCACGGGATGGGCACAATCTTCGAGGAACTTATTCGCCGTTTCAACGAGGAAAACAATGAGGAAGCAGGAGAGCATTTTACTCCTCGTGACGTGGTGAAGTTGATGGCTGATTTGATCTTCGTGCCAATTGCGAATCAGATTGAGTCAGGCACATATCTTTTATACGACGGAGCCTGCGGAACCGGTGGCATGTTAACAGTTGCTGAAGATCGTCTTCGTAATCTCGCCCGAGAACAGCAAAAAGAGGTGGCGATACATCTCTTCGGCCAGGAGGTAAACCCGGAGACCTATGCCATTACCAAGGCCGACCTTCTTCTCAAGGGGGAAGGCGTTGAGGCTGACAACTTCGTTTTGGCTTCGACCCTGTCGCAAGATGGTTTTCCATCACGAGAGTTTGACTTCATGCTTTCGAATCCGCCATACGGAAAGAGCTGGAAAACAGACCTCGAACGCATGGGTGGCAAGGGCGATATCCTTGATCCGCGCTATGTGATCGAGCACGGCGATGTCCCGGATCTAAGTCTCGTTACACGGTCGAGCGATGGTCAACTGATGTTTCTGGTAAACAAATTATCCAAGATGAAACGGGATACTTTGCTCGGCAGCCGAATCGCAGAGGTCCACAATGGTTCGTCGCTGTTTACCGGTGACGCCGGTCAGGGCGAAAGTAATATCAGACGTTGGGTAATCGAGAACGATTGGCTGGAAGCGATTGTCGCGCTACCTCTCAACATTTTTTACAATACTGGCATCGCAACTTACATCTGGGTCTTAACGAACCGAAAACCGGTACATCGAAAAGGCAAGGTGCAGCTAATAGATGCTACGGCGTGGTTCAAACCGTTACGCAAAAACCTTGGCAAGAAGAATTGCGAACTCTCCGGCGAGGATATTCAAAGTATTGTGGAGAGTTTTATGGCTTTCGAAGAAACCGAGCAATCCAAAGTCTTTCCAAATGCGGCATTTGGATATCAGAAAATCACGGTTGAAAGACCTTTGAGACTGAAAGTGGATCTATCATCAGCCGCCAGAGAGACTTTCAGACATGCCTGCGGTCAGGCAAACGATGAGCCGTTAGCCAATCTCATTGACGACTTGGCCGATGCTTATGGACTTGGTCCGCACATGGATTACAATTTATTTCTTGATGAAATTGAAAAGGCTGCGGATCATCACGGGACAAAGCTCACTTCCAAGCGTCAAAAAATGATTCAAACTGTGCTTGCAGCAAAGGACGAGGCGGCCAAGCCCGTCATCAAGAAAATTCATAAACCTGGCAAAGTAAAGGCTGACCCGATTCACGGTCGCTTTGCGCTAACGCTTAAAGGCGCTCAGACAGTGGTAGAGTATGAGCCTGACACTGATCTAAGAGACACTGAACAGATCCCGCTCCTGGAAGAAGGTGGAATCGAGGCATTCTTCGAGCGCGAGGTGCTGCCGCACGTCCCGGACTCATGGATAGATTCGTCTGCAACCAAGACCGGATATGAGATTTCTTTCACACGTTATTTCTACAAACCACAACCAATGCGAACTTTGAAAGAAATACGAGCTGATATAGAGGCGCTGGAGAAAGAAACTGAAGGTCTGTTAGCTAAAATTCTGATCGATACGGAAGCAATAATTTAATGCCTCTACAACTGAAGCCGTATCCCGAATATAAAGAGTCTGGCGTACCGTGGTTGGGAAAGGTCCCGGCGCATTGGCAGATTACAAGAACGAAAAATTTGTTCCGACTTCGCACAGAGAAAGCACAACCGTCTCATGGCCGCGATCTGCTCTCAATTTACACTCATATCGGAGTGAAGCCTCGTAAAGACTTAGAAGAGCGCGGCAACAAAGCGTCGTCTACCGACGAATACTGGATCGTCAAAAATGGTGACATCATAGTTAATAAGTTGCTAGCGACTGTTTTGCCGGTCAAGCATAAAGTTCACAAAATGGCTGTTTCTTTTTCAGCATAGCGTTCAGAATTACGATCAGCTTCCGAATGCA
>CAILAO010000055.1 GCA_903832105.1 uncultured Pseudomonadota bacterium
ACTATATTAGCCAATATTTAATGAGGCAGTAAGATAGCTAGCAGGCATTATGAACTGAGCGCGTTCCTCCACTGTCTAAAATTTAGACGGTTGTAAGTCCTGTGACTCATAAATTCCTCAGGTGGAGGTGCTGGGGAGATACTCAAAAGACGAAAACAGCACATAGCGCTTGAGAAATTCATTTTTAACCCGCTAAAATTATAGGACTTTCATTTATGATGATGGGAATCATCTTTTTGGCACATCGATTGCTTAAGTAGTAGGTGAGGCTAGGCAAGATGACTCCTAGCTGGTATGTCGTTGTTGCTGCTGTTTCCTCTATGTCGGGTTGAGATTGATTTAGGAGGTTGATTGTGCAAGACAGGATTTCTCAAGATTCCAACAATGTCGTTTCCATCTTCAGCGCACGTCAAGCGCAGAAAAATTCCCCGAAAACTGACCTATCAGAGCCTGAGAAAGCCTTAATGCCGGAAGAATCGGCAGAAAAGATCGAAGCTGAGGAGATTCAAGACGTCATGCGCCGCAATCAAGAGAATTATGAACGCATGCGTAAGGAAAGAAGCAAAGCGAATCAATCAGTTTTACGTTCTTATCGCATTAAGAACTAACACGTTCTTTAAACGAAGATCGAAGTTACGCGAAGTGGTTCTAGTGTTGAAGTTGTTGTCGTTACTGTTATTGTTCTATGGAGTTGCAATTGAAGCGGAATCTGTTACTGAAAGCGGGTGTTGTTATGAGTTCAGAGTCTTCGTCGACTGAAAATGGAAAAGTTGTCAATATCACGGAATTTCGTCAAAAAAAGAAGGTCACAGAAGAGTTGTCACGCGGGCGTAATCCCCTCTTTGTCAGTCATATGGACGGCAAGGTTGCGGGGAGTCCTCACTTTAAAAAGCCTGATGCCGCTGATTTCGGTGATCGCATTCAGAGAGTCAGAGCCAGTCTCGAAAAAATCAATCGCCTCATGGCCGAACTTAAGAAGCTTTCGCAGGATCAATCTTTAGAAGCAGCTAAAGGCTCCTCTACGAAAGAGTTAAACTAAACAGCATCTTGACATTGTATTCATATCTTTGCTCAAATGAAGGACATGACTTTTCATGTCCTTTTCAATTTATTCCGAAGAAGTGTTCATCTAAGAGCGGTCCTCGTTGTTTATGCCTTGCTTTTAGCCCTCGTGGGTTGCGGTAGCATGGCGGATCAGAAATGTTCAGCACCCTGTCCCCTCATTGGTGATGGAGAAGATAAAGAAGGGGCGGTGGAAGAGCCTTCACTCGTGCGGTGGCCCACCCCGGAAGAAAAAGAACAAAAGGAAGTCGCCCCGCATCGATTTATTGTGGCCTTTAGGCTCCCAGCAGGAGGAAAACCAGCGGGCTTTACAGGATTTGCAGAGGAATTTCGGTTTCATGACATGGCCCTCCAGGAAATTCCGCAGTATGCGGATGCCGGACTCAAATCCGTCGACTTCATCGCAGAAACTAAGCTGTCAACAAATGACACAGGAAAAGATGGCCAAGATGCCATAATGCCTTCTCTCTTTTTTAAAAGATTCCCACTTTTGGACGATAATGTCGCACCTGTGGCAAGCCTTGCAGATGTTGAGTTCGAAAGTGAAGAGGCTGCAGAACGCATTTTGAAGGAATGGGAACAGGAAGGGCGGATTTGGTTTGCAGAACCAAACTATATACGAAAGCTCTATGACGATTATTTCGGTGATCTAGGGGCTAAGTACGAGGCTCTCGAAAGTAACGCTTGGTGGGTTACAAAGATTCGTTTGTCGCAAGCATTCAAATATATCGCTAGTCTCGACAGCTCAAAAAGACGTTCCGACGATGCCTTGCAGGGCGATCCTCCTGTGATCGCCGTGATGGATAGCGGCGTTGACTACGATCATGCGGCATTGAACGGACGGATCTGGCAAAACCCCCGAGTTGGCGAAGCTTCGTGTGACAATGATGTCCATGGTTGCAACACGACCATCACGAAGCGAGGAAAACTGGGCGACGGAAACGTCTATCCCGTGGGCTTAGATGGCGCCGGAAAATCTTGTGCTACGGGGGATCTCGGGGATAAAGTTGTTCCCTGTAGGCATGGAACTCACGTTGCAGGCATTATCGCAGGTCTTCCGGATGCTGGCGTTCCCGGGATTTGTCCTTTCTGTCAGATCATGATTGTTAAAATTGTTGATTCTCATTCGGGCAATATTACAGACGCTTCGATCCTGCGTGGATTTAAATATGTTTCGCTCTTTCGTAAAAAAAATCAAAATGTCGTAAGAGTCATCAACTCTTCATTTGGAAAACTTACAAGGGCTCGATCGGTTGCATTGCTAATCAGACTTTTGCGGGAGTCAGGTTCTGGCGCTTTAGTGATTGCTGCTGCAGGAAATGAAGAGACTATGCGTCGTTCATATCCCGCGGCCGCGAGCGACGCCATCGCAGTTGCTGCCGTCGGTGTTGATGGACGCAAAGCTAGTTATTCGAATTTCGGACCATGGGTCGACGTATCAGCTCCGGGAGGAAGCGATAAGTCTGACGGTGGCATCGTTTCTTCCGTTCCTGGTGGCGGTGTCGCTCCAGATGCTGGGACGTCAATGGCATCACCTGTGGTTTCGGGTGTCGCGGGGCTTATTTTAGCGATGGAACCAGACATTCCGTTTAATGACTTGCGGAATCGCATTATAGTCACGGCCAATCCCGAGTTTTATCGCGCTGAATTTGACGAAGGGCGTCACGCGGCTTTTTACCACCCTAAAGTCAAGGGGTCGGACATTGGCATTCCCCTCCTGGGATCGGGCGTGGTGGACGCTGCAGCGGCGGTGCAAAACCAAATACAAACGGCCTCGTACGAAGAAGTCCTTCAGAGGGTGCGTCCCGGTTGCGGGGTTGTCGGTGCACACGACACAGAAGGCCCCGAAAGTAGCTTCATCAGATATCTACTTTTAGTGCTTCCCCTGCTTCCCCTAATCATTTTATACTCGACTCTAAAATATAAGGAGTACGGAAGTGCCTAAACGACTTGTTGATTACATAAAACAAATAGCGTTCGGTGATGCCTTTAAAAAATCGCATAAGCCAGAAATCGAAACACTTCTCTCCCAGTTTAGAGAGTTGGTCATTAAATGTGCCGAGACATTTCAGGCAGCCATGAATGAATATTTTCACGCGGGCCAGATTTCAAGCGAATTTGCCAGGCTTGAACGTCAAACACACCGCTATGAATCAGAGGCCGACGACATCCGTAAAAAGCTTGAGTACACGATGTATTCAAGTAATCTTATTCCCCAGTCGAGGGGTGATATTTTAGGACTCTCCGAATCTCTCGACAAACTTCCTAATCAGATGGAAGAAATTGTTCAATTGATTTATACCCACAACATGCAGATTCCCAGGAAATATTTTGATAGGCTAAGTGAGCTTGTGAAAGTCAACGTTCAAGCCGCACATGAAACAGTGGCGGTTTTTGAACAGTTTTGTTGCGCGAATCGCAACCTTGTTGAGCCCGTCAACCATATAGATCGCCTGGAAAGCCAATCGGACTTCATCTCTCGTGACATTGTCTGTGAAATCTTTAGAAATGACGACATGCCAGATTTGCAGAAGATTCTTTTAAGTCGGATCATTCATGAGATCAGTAAAATTTCAAACCGCGCAGAACAATTCGGCGACCGAATTAACTTGGTCGCCGTCAAGCGTATGTTTTAAGTTTATTAATACGTATACACCCTCCAAAGTTGCGGGTTAGCCATGCGGTGTAAGGACCAAAAACGAGATATTACGGGATATTTAGCCGTACAGGACCGTGTAGAAGACGTCCTTACAGAACTCGGTTTCTCCGAGAAAGATCGAAAAACCGCTGAAAGAAATGGTCAGATAAAAATTCACGATCATCTGATTTTTGTCGAAGACTTACCACGTCCATCACTTTGGAGTCAGAATATTTGGCTGAATCCTCGGATTTTACAAGTGAAATCTATTAGTGACGCTGCTGAACAGTTGAAATCCATTCAGAGAAACTGGGTCCTCCACTCTGTGACAGAGCATCGCCGCGCGAAACTTATTCAGGCCAAACTTCCGAAAATTAAAAATGAACCTCTCAGATTTCTTGAACAACCCAAAACCCAAATTATTGGAAGTTGGACCCTCCTCGATAAGACAACCTTGATTGCATCACCCGAATGTTCAAGCCAATTCCCTAACGGGGAGGTTCAATTTTGCGAAGACAAAAAAATTCCACCCAACAGAGCCTATTTAAAGTTGTGGGAACTGTTTACTCTTCGTCAAAGATACCCCCAAAAAAATGCTCGATGTCTTGATCTAGGGAGCAGCCCCGGAGGATGGACGTGGGTTCTTCAAACATTAGGGGCATGCGTCATCAGCGTCGATAAAGCGCCGTTAGAACCTCGCATTGCAAGACTTCCAAATATCGAATTTCGAAAGCAAAGCGCTTTTTCTATAGAGCCAAAAGATCTAGGTCCCATTGATTGGCTCTTTTCGGATATTATTTGTTATCCCGAGCGGCTTTACAAATACCTCCAGCGATGGCTTGGTAGTGGGCTTTGTCAAAATTATGTGTGTACTCTGAAGTTTCAAGGGAAAACAGATGTGAAAACAATAGAATCCTTCGCATCAATCGAAGGAGGAAAACTCCTTCATCTTTCCAACAACAAACACGAGCTAACTTGGGTAAAATTTGCCTAATTCCCCACCGTGAATGGTCCTAAGTTAGACAGAAAAAACTGCCCATCGACAAACCTCAACGCGCTATGAGAAAATCTCGGTACAGGTATTTTTGGTATCGGTTTTTAGTTATCTTTCTGCAAGGAGGTTTAACATGCGTACAAATCTTCCACGGACGGCCTTTCTCGTTGTTGTAATGATCGGACTCTGTTTTGGTTGCAAGAAAAAGTCAGATGATGATGAAGACACACCGGCAACTGGCACGGGGACTGGAACTGGCACAGGAACTGGCGGAACCACGACGCCAACAGCGGATGATGTTATTTTTCCTAAGGTCGGAGGTATCAACCTAGGTTCTATGGGTGTCGCCCAGACTTATCTCACAGAAGAAGCCGAATGTAGCGGTGTCGAAAGCGGAACAGTTGGCCTCTTCGGTCTGGCCTTGGGTGGCGCTTGTCACACAGCTCCCATGACAACTCAGCTCATGCTCGGCAGCACAACAGGCGATCATAATGGAGATGGGGTCCTTGACTGCAAGGATTATGAGTACATGGAAGCTCATAACGGCGAG
>CAILAO010000056.1 GCA_903832105.1 uncultured Pseudomonadota bacterium
GCTGCGGAGCGCATTTTTGGAATCCCTGACTTCCGATACTATGCGATAGCTGACGGGATCAAAGAGATCTTGAACAAATCCGGGCATGGAACGATACGACAAAAAAAAGAAGATCGCGGTTGCGATTCACAGCTCTCATTCAGTCTCACATAAAAATTTGGGGAAAGTCCTGGGTATTAAAAATAGACGCGATATCGCGCGATTAGAAAAACCTAAAAAGTTCCAGTTCAACGAAATCGAACCCTAAACGGGAAACTCCCGCTGAAAGCTTACGAATTTTTTATGGATACTGATCCCTAAGAAAAAAGGCTGATGGTCAAGGATGATATTTTTTCGGACAAGGTTTCGTTTTCCCTTGTCGGTGCCTCTTCTTCTCGCTAGGTTTTCGAGATCACATCTCTATCTGGTGTTTCGGAGCCAACGGCCTCTTACCGTCTTGCGGTTTCCGAAGTTGCTCCTGGCTCCAATTGTTTGGGTTAAGATAATTCCTTTAATAGATTGATTTAACGATATTTTCCTAACATATATTATGCGATATATTTCTAAGAATGTCGCGTAAAAAACACTCATAGTTATAAAAAAGACGTAAGACTGTTGACTAAGTGGAATTAGTCGCGACTATAAGCGCACTGAATAGCATTAAGAGACTAAATGTACGCTGTCTTGTTATTAATGGATTGATTCTATGAAATTGGTTGACCCGCTGAACTTATGCTGGTCGTCGATCAAAGGATGGCGTTCGGACATATTTCCTTAGTTGTATTGATTCAGAAAACAGTTACTCAGCGCCAGAGTTAGCTCAATCCCAGAAGGTCATTTCTATTTTCGTCACGGTTGCCGTATCTGACAGAAAGGGAATGCCACTCAAAATATACCACTAAATAGGCTACATTAAACTCCTGAATCAGTTGCGTAAAACATCGTGACCTTTCCACTATAGCAGCTCAACTAAACACGCTTACCTCGTCTGGATCAAGCGTTTCATTTTCTCCTATGGTACCCACTTCTTGTTTAACAGGTTCTGACTGGATTTGTACGGACGGTCTAGTCTTTGTCAGGTTTCACCGTGTCGCTACTTATAGTCTGTAGACCTACAGTCATCATGAAAATATTTTAATAAGTTAAATAAGAGCAAGAACATGGACGCTTTAAAAATTTTTGGTGGTGAGATTAGACGGAGACGACTTGAGATGAAAATATCTCAAGAAGAACTTGCTGCGCTTTGCGATCTTCACCGGACCTATATAGGGAGCGTAGAAAGGGGTGAAAGAAATATATCCCTTTTTAACATCATATCCATTTCTAAGGCCCTTGATTGTAAACCAAGCATGCTCTTGGCGTGCATTGACGAGGTAAGACGATAATAGAATCTTTGTAAGAAAAACCTTCTTGTTCGTGGAAAGTTTAAAAACATATCTGAAAAGCGATGTTATCGCGAACGTGGCCATGAGGGTAAATGTGATGAATTTCATTATCTTTCGGATTTGGCTAAAAATCATCCACGTGTAGCCAATAAAATAAAACGTGATGCGACCAAAACTACCGGAGCTGCTTGGAAAAGTGAGGACGCTGGCCCTAACCGAATAGACCGCTGGGTGATGTTGCATAGCGACCAAAATCTTTTGAAATACGGTTTGAATATGGTGAAGCTAAAGCCAAGGTGATCGCAAAATTACGGGAGAAAGCGGCCAGCTACGAAGACTGTATGAGCGTTGCAGCAAAGCTTACTTGGTTCGCATATCAAATGCCTGACGCCCCAAAGTGCCCACCTCAGATAAAAACCTACCTCGCAGGACGATTCGGTAAAATGATTGAGAGTTCAACGACCTGCATCGTGTGTAAAGAGCCTTTAAGTTTCTCGCTCTTTGAGAACGCACGTCGCGGTAAAGCGGAAGTTGAAACTGCTCACAGCGCCCCTCGAGAACACAACGAAGACAATGTTGGGTTTGCTCATCGAGAGTGCAATATTGCCCAGGGCAACAAGACACTGGATGAGTTTTACGATTGGATCTCAGGCATTCTAGCTCGGGCAAGAGGTTAATTTGGCCACGAGGCTATAGTTCGACTGTTGATTCTTCAAATCTAGAGAGTAGGCTCAATAACTCTGCTCTCTGGGTAAGAGCATCAGTAAAAGATCCGATTATTGCTGAGAACTCTTGATTTTTTCTTTCTGGCACAGGAATTTTTATTTCCCTAATTCTACTGCCTAGCGAACCCAACGTAGACTGAATAAAAACCAAGCTTCGAACATCCCGCTGGACGCTGCCAAGACTAAGTAGATACAACAACTCAAACGCGGAAAATGGAGCTTCCTCACTGACAGTGACAATCCTTAAGTGACTTTGAACTATACACCGGTAGTTAAATTCGTGAAGAATTGCACATCGACCAATTCTATACCGACCATCGACAACCATTAGAATTGTCCCTGGTTTTAATACCAGTTCGCGATTTTTATTGGAATTTGATATACGGTTCCCCAATTCTATTTGGGGAGGTAAGTTATGGGCAGGGTGACTTCAGTCAAACCCCATCTTTCGGAGTATGAGATTTCGGA
>CAILAO010000057.1 GCA_903832105.1 uncultured Pseudomonadota bacterium
GGCTTATGACTTTATGTTTCGCCTTCTCACGAACGGTGCACGTATTTAGAATGACCACGTCAGCGGCGCGCGCAGACGTGGTAAGTTCGAACTGAGACGTTTTTAGGAGGTCTCCCAGCATCCGTTCGCTGTCGACCACATTCATCTGGCAGCCCCAAGTTTCGATGAACACCTTTTGCATAAGGATATCTTGCTCTTTTCGTAAAGATTGATTTCTATTTTCTGTTTTTCTTGCGTGCTGCCTTGGCAGCTTTTCGCATTTTCTTCAATTTTTCGCGATCAATCACCCTCTTCTGACCACCAGCATCTCCGCCACCTCCAAACATGCTCCCAAGGCCCCCAAGGCCTGGCATGCTGCCTCCTGCCTTCATCGACTCAGCCATTTTCTTCATCTGGCCAAGCTGGGCTAGGTTGCCGATGCCAGGGATTTTACTTAATAGACCCATATTCTTCCCGAGCATTCCCATCATTTGGCGCATGCCCTTGAATTTTTGGATGAGTTCATTAACTTCTTTTGGAGGGCGACCGCTTCCTTTGGCAATCCTACCAATACGGCTGGAATTAAGGACGCTTGGTGATAGGCGTTCTTTCTCCGTCATCGAATCGATCATCGCTTTGATTTTGACGAGTTCCCTGTCGTCAAAATTCGCACCTTTTGGGAGCATGTCTTGGATGGGGAGTTTTGCCGCAATGTCTTTTAAAGAGCCCATTTTTTGGATCATGGAAAGTTGCTGATAAAAATCTTTAAAAGAAAACTGCCCTTGTAGCATCCTGAGGGCTTCTTCTTCTTTGTCTTTTTCGGCGACTCGCTCGAAGTCTTGAACGAGACCGACAACGTCTCCCATACCAAGGATGCGGCTCGCGAGTCCCTCCGGTCGAAACTCCTCGAGGTTATCAAGGCTCTCACCCATACCGATGAATTTAATTGGTTTTCCGAGAACTTCTTTGATACTGAGGGCCGCGCCGCCTCGGGCGTCCCCATCAAGTTTTGTCATGATCACGCCCGAGATATCGAGCTTTTCATCGAACGCTTTGGCTGTCGTGACAGCGTCCTGCCCCATCATGGCGTCGCATACGAGAAGAATATTATCGGGGGAGACAGCGCTCTTAATATCGATGAGCTCTTCCATCAATTTGTCATCGATCGTGAGCCGTCCAGCCGTGTCATAAAGAATAACGGTACATCCAAGTTCGTAAGCCTTCGCAACAGCTTGCTTGCAGATTTCGACAGGAGTTGCGTTTTCAAGTGTGAACACAGGTGCGCCCACTTTTTCACCGAGTACTTGAAGTTGTTCCCGCGCGGCTGGTCTGTAAACGTCGGCTGCGACAAGAAGCGGTTTTGCTTTGACCTTGTTTTGAAGGTATTTTGTAAGTTTTCCGGTTGTCGTTGTTTTTCCGCTCCCTTGGAGCCCCACCATCATGATGGTTCCTGGACGATTATTGGGCAGCGTGAGCTTATGATCGACCGGCCCCATCAACTCTTCGAGATGGGTTTGGCAAGCTTGGACAAATCGGTCCCCCGGTGACACAAACATCCGCTCAGAACTCTTGCCAGCTTTGATCTGTACAATTTGACCGAGTATGGACTCCTGGACGCGCTTTAAAAATTCCTTCGTCACGTCATAGGCAACGTCAGCCTCGAGCAGGCTACGTCTTACATCTTGCAAAGCATCGGAAACGTTTTCTTCGGTGAGTGTCACCTTGCCCTGGAATTTCATTTTGGCGCTACGAAAACCTTGACTTAAGACATCCAACATACAGTCACAACCCCTATGGAAAAAATCAGTGAAACTTAGAGGACCCGGCGGCGTCGAGACGCCTCTTTTAGATACACTCTTAACCGTAAAGGAAGGCTATACATCTAAAGGGCAATGTTAGTCAAACCAATCCCTCGCGTGACATAAACAATACCAAGACATCGGAATATTTTAGTATCAATCTGGCTTTCAGAAAAAAAAGGAGAGCTTTTTATGAGATCAAAATTTGCGGTAGCAATCCACGCTGTTGGAATTTGTTTTATAGCAAGTATGGTGGTTTCTAATCTTGCGTATAGCCAGATGATTGAACCCAAAGCGACTGCTTATGAGGGGTTTTGGAAGCCGAGTGACATTGTTGATCCCAATTCGTTGGAGCCCATTGAAAATGTTTACGGAAATCGATCGAAGCGATCAATGCGTGGTTAGCGGGGTTAGTTTTGACTTGATATATCATACCTGTGATAGCAAAGAAGGCTCCAGCGGCTCACCACTTTTTGATAAAACGTCGAATCAGGTTGTTGGAATAAACTGGGGAGGCGGCGTGCAGGAAAATGGGGCCACGATGATGGCTGCGATTCTTGCCGACATAAAAGAACGACTCCCAGATTTTTACCTCGAACTAACTATATCTCATCAACAATAGAGAGGTGCTTAGTGCCACTCTCTTACTGACGGACGATCGCGTCCGACGCCTTCGGTCGAAAGGGAGCTTGATTCTACAAAGGTGCCATTAGAGAGTTCGGACCAAGTCTCCTCTTTAACGACAAGAGGATGGTCGCCTTTAACGTGCTGTCCAACGATCGTGCCTGAACCACCTGGTTGTGAGTATTTTTGAACCGTATACTTAATGTATTTGACTGTTCCTCCTCGGTACGGGGGGGGCAGAGTGGGAGTTCCTGCTGCTGATGCGGCGGCATTTGCCGGGGCTGATGTGGCTGCAGCATCAGTTGGAGCCGCGTTCAGAGGTGCCGCATTGGTTGGAGCGGCGTTTCCCGATGCCGTTGGGTTTGCAAGGGGATCAGCAAGTGCGCTATTTGCAGATGCGTTTACTGACACATTTGAGTTCCCGAGCGCGGCCGCATCTCCTGATAAATCGTCAGCCGTATCGTTATTTACGTTCGCTCCTTCGCCGTTTCCTTCGCCGTTGCCTTCGCCGTTGCCGCCCTCTCCGTTCTCGGCGTTTAAGTTCTCCTCATCTTGCTGAGAACCTGAGCAACCGGTGAAAACGACCAGAATGGTGCAAAAAAACGCAAAACCTAAAAAGCTTTTAATAAAAACGGGTCTCATAAGAAACCTCCCTCAATGCTGATGTAAAACCCAACTCACTCACCTTCATCCCTACCGTCGGAAAAAAATCAGGGTGGTTTAGCTTTTTTTTTACTTTCCCTTAACTTTTTTCCGATTTCAGGAGCGTGAGTTAACGGACATCATGCGGAAAATAATTGCTTCATGGAGGTTTTTTGTCGGATTTTCTACAGCGCGAATAAAAAAAGATTATCAGGAAATTTTTGCCTAGTACCCGGCCGGTTGTAGGGTAAGTTTAAAATCTGTTCATTATTTTGATTCGCGTAATATTTTCAGAAATCATTTTTTATTTCAGGGGGTTATTCCGCCGTTTTGTTTATAAGTCTTTACTTTAAAGCTTTTTCTTGCCGGAACAGCTGATTTGTGTTTGATTTGGTGCCTTAAGAGCTGGTCATTACAACAGAGGCTGGGTTTGTTTTAAAATGAAAATTAAGCTAAAAGACTTTGTCGAATCTTTAACGGTCGAGATTTCTGGGCGTGAAGAGTGGCTTACTGCTATATACCAAGGCTTTCCGGTACCTGGTGATCAAGTGCCTCCGATCGCAGCAGGCTCTGTAACTCTCCGAAAACTCGGATATGATGTCGTCCAAATTACCGGAGTGATTACCTACGAGCCTTTTTTGCAGTGCAGCCGTTGCAGTGACAGTATTAAGTGGCCTTTGAAGGCTGACATTGCCGCCATTTGTAGACCCACCCCAGTGGTTGATTCGGAGAAGAATGTTCTTGATCTGAGGTCAGAAGAGTTGGACGACTATTTTCTGCAGGGTGATGAAATTGATCTTGAACCGTTGATCAACGATGCAATCTACACGGCTCTTCCTAGTTCTATCTTAAAATCTAGTGAAGACGGGAAGTTATGCCTTATTTGTGGAGAAGACCTTTCTTCGACTAAGGTCTGTAGCGTTGGGGAAACCCCAAAGGAATCACCCTTTAAAGACCTTCAAAAGCTTTTGGATCAAAAACGATAATTTTCCCTTGAGGCAGGGAGACTTTACGAGTAAGTTGGTGAAACCCTTATTTTAAGGAAAGGGTGTCGTTCTATTAAACAGGCCGTCCAAAGGACGCGAAGGTGTTCTTAAAAGTTTTTTTAAGGATGAAAGGCGGCCGAAGTAACAACCTTCGATTTAGGAGAATTTATGGCAGTGACAGTTAACATGAGAGAACTTCTCGAAGCGGGAGTTCATTACGGACATCAGGCAAAACGTTGGAACCCCAAAATGCGCCCCTATATTTTCGGGGTACGAAACGGTATTCACATCATTGATCTGCAGAAAACCGTGAAACTGTTTCAAAGCGCATGCGATTTTCTTTCCGACGTGACGTCACGGGGCGGCCACGTTTTATTTGTGGGAACCAAAAAGCAAGCCCGTGATCTGATTGCGCAAGAAGCAAGACGTGCTGGCATGTACTTTGTCAATCATCGCTGGCTGGGAGGAACACTCACCAATTTCGCGACTATCAGGCAAAGTATCCATCGACTTAAGCGGATCGAAAAAATGTCTGTCGATGGGACATTCCAAAAGCTTCCGAAAAAAGAAGTTTTGGGGCTAGAACGTGAGAAATTCAAGCTAGAACGTAACCTTGGTGGTATCAAGGACATGCCAGGGATGCCGCGCGCTATCTTTGCGATTGATGCTCGTAAAGAGTCGATTGCGATAAAAGAAGCGAAGCGATTGCATATTCCGGTTGTGGCGATCACAGATACGAACACAGATCCTGCCGACATTGATTATGTGATCCCAGGCAATGACGATAGCCTACGTTCGCTCCAACTATTTATCATGACAATGGCGGAGGCCTGTCTTGCAGGACGTCTTCGCGCAAAAGATAAAGGTGAGATGCCCGAGGTTACAGATAACGTCAAAGAGGGTTCCTTTTACGACGATATGGGCCGAGCAGTCGCTGTTGAGCGTGTTAAGAGCTTTGATGATGAAGAAGATGGCGTAGTGAAATATGAAGTTGAAAAGTATAGCGGCGAAGGCGAAGAAGACGATTCGAACAGTAAGAAGAGGTAGATGTTCATGACAATAAATATTGCTGCAAATCAAGTAAAAACGTTAAGGGAAATGACAGGCGTTGGCATGATGGAGTGCAAAAAGGCACTCATCGAAACAAATGGCGATTTGGATAAGGCGATTATTTGGCTACGTGAACACGGAATGGCCCGCGCAGCAAAAAAATCTGAACGCGTCGCTTCTCAGGGTATGATCGATGTCCAGGTAAGTAAAGATAGGAAATCTGCGGTGATCATGGAGCTTAATTGCGAAACAGATTTTGTCGCCAAAAACGACGATTTTATTCGTTTTGTGAAATCTGTATCAGAGCTAGCTCTTGCCAAAAATGCGAAGACGACCGATGAGCTTAACGCTCAGAAAATGTCTGATGGTCATACGGTCAAAGACGCTCTTACCAATCTTATTGCGAAGATTGGCGAAAACATGCAACTTCGAAGAGTCCAGCATTTTGCCGTCCAGAATGGATTTATCACGGGATATATTCACTTCGGAAACAAAATTGGGACCGTCGTGGTCATTGAGGGCCCAGTTAGTGCGCAAGCCGAAGAAATCGGAAAAGACGTTGCGATGCATGTTGCAGCGGCAAATCCAAAGTATCTTTGTCCTTCTTGTGTTTCAAAGGAAGAGCTTGAGCAAGAGAAGGAGATTTCCCGGAAGAAGCTTGCTGATCAGAAAAAACCCGCCAACATCCTTGAAAAAATCGTTGAGGGGCAGATGGCTAAGTTTTATAAAGAGGTCTGTCTTCTCGAACAAGGCTTTGTGAAAGATCCTGATACCAGTATCCAGGGGTATATCAAGCAGTCCAGTCTTCCGATCAAGATCACAGCATTTGCGAGATTTCAGGTTGGTGAAGGCACAGAAAAGAAATCTGAAGACTGAACGGACACATTATGACCGCAATTTCTCATAAACGAGTGATGTTGAAGCTCTCTGGTGAAATGCTTGGTGGCGAGGCGGGACACGGAATTGACGGCAAGGCCCTCGAAATGATCGCGGGTGAGATTGCGAGTGTTTATAGGAGCGGGATTCAGCTCAGCGTGGTGATCGGTGGAGGCAATATTGTTCGAGGCGCCACAGCTTCTCAGTGGGGCATGGATCGTGCGTCCGCTGATTACATGGGGATGCTGGCGACCGTTATCAACGCCCTGGCTTTACAGGGCATACTCGAAAACAAATTTAGTGTTCATACCCGCGTCTTAACAGCGATTGACATGCAAGAGGTGGCTGAGCCCTACATCCGGCGTCGAGCCATCAAGCATCTCGAAACCGGGCGTGTGGTTATTTTTGGCGGGGGCACGGGAAATCCGCTCTTTACGACCGATACGGCAGCGAGTCTTCGGGCTCGCGAGGTTGGTGCTGAGATCATTCTCAAAGCCACCAAAGTTGACGGCGTATATGATGCCGATCCGATGCAAGATCCAAATGCAAAAAAGTTTTCATCGCTCTCTTATTTCGATGTGATTGCTAAAAACCTTAAGGTGATGGATGCCACTGCTATTACGATGTGTATGGAAGCGAAACTTCCGATACTTGTCTTTAAGATGAGCGCGCCAGGATGTGTCTTGCGCGCTTTGCAGGATAACTCTGTAGGAACTCTCGTTAAATAAATTAGGGGGGAAAGACTATGGCTGACGATAAAGTAATCGTAGAATGTAAACAAAAAATGGATAAGCATGTTAAGGGACTTGAAGCTGAACTCGCAAAGGTAAGAACGGGCAGGGCCTCTATTAGTATGCTAGATGCGGTGCGCGTCGATTATTACGGGACTATGGCGCCACTCAATCAAATTGCGACCTTGGCAACGCCAGATCCGAGAATGATCACGATAGCTCCATTCGAAAAGAAGATGATCCAGCCAATCGAAAAGGCCATCATGATTGCTGATCTGGGTATTCAACCTACTAATGATGGGAATGTCGTTCGTCTTCCGATTCCAGCATTGACTGAGGAGCGTAGGAAGGATCTCGTCAAGACCATCAAGAAAAACGCCGAAGACTTCAAAGTTTCTATTCGTCACGAACGCCGCGATGCAAATGAGCTTCTCAAAAAAATCGAAAAGACAAAAGAGATCGGAGAAGATGAACGTAAAAGACTTGAGCAAGAAGTCCAGAAGATTACCGATCAGTACATTAAGACAGTTGATGAGAAGTTGGCAAAAAAAGAAAAAGAGATCATGACTCTCTAGTTTAGTAAAAAAGGCCGGTCCTTTTTCTGATTCTTAAGAAGCGAGACAAAATCCGCAGGTGGTTTGATGACCACCCGCGGATTTTATGTTTTGCGGTCTATATTTTTTTTGCACGGAGAAGCTGAATCGTAGAACTAATCCTAATTTCGCCGTTTTCTGCAAAATTAGTTGGAACAGTTAATTCTTTCTCCGTTTCATAAACTGCGCGAGACGTCTCTTTTTTGACTTTAAGAAAGAGGTTGGTTCCAAACGGAACTTGCATAAACTTTCGCCATTCCCCGAAGGCGTCAGTTGTTCCGATCTGCTCTCCATTATAAAAAACAGATGCGCCTACGACCGGATGACTTCCTTGATCGAGCGTTCTAAGCTCAAGAAGAACATAAGGGACATCGCCGCGCGGGATTAACAAACCCGACTCGCGAAGACAAACGAACACAACGACGACCGCAAATGCAATAATTAGAATCCCTGCAAAAAAATCTGCGGTACAGAGACTTTTTTTTCTCTCGCAGATTCGAAGTTCGGTGGTTAAAAGCTTAAAAGGATCTTGGACAATATGGAGGTCTCTTTTTGCTGATAATCCTCTGATTCCCATGTCTATTTCCTTCTGCTGAGTCTTGTGCAGCTTCAGAAAGGAGTCGCGAATCGAGCAAAAGGGAAACTAAGGGTTGAGGGATTCCTATTTGCTAGCTAAACTTTGTTCTGAAGGTGCTGTGTTTTTAGCTCATGATGAGGGCCAGGACATGCACTCTCGTCCTAACACTCTAATTTTATCGAAAAGAACGTGTGGAAAAAATGGGTAGCATTTGCCTAACAGAAAGCCTTAAACGCACTATCTATGATGGTTTTGATAAGATTTACAAAACTCTAATTTTTTTGCTTTTGGTGCTGTCACTAGGTGATTTTTGCCTGGTTGGGACGTTATTAGCTGGTGAAAAAAAAGGGGCGACGATTCTTCTGCCACCGCCACCGGTCAGAATTCCGCCGCCTGAGAGCCCGACAAAAAAGGCATCCGAGCAGATGGATGAAGCCTTAAAAGAGAAAAGGGAAGTGCGCAAACAAAGGGAAGAGGCCCTCGAACCTCCCCCGAAGGATCCGACAACAAAACGAAATGAAAAGCTTTTAGAGGAGACAAATAAACCGCGAAACCTCAAAATGTTTATTGATTGCACTTTGGTCTATCCTCGTGTTTTAACAAAGGGAAACCGTAAGAATTATCAGGTTGAGCCAACAGCTCATACACATTTTTACTTAAGAATGTTACCCGACAAACCGATCAATGAGTGGCAGCTTTGGTATGGGGGTAGACTAGCCTCTTTTACTGGTTCGGGAATTTATGAGGGTGTTCCGGGAAGGTTTGGGTTTCTTTACGCAGGCCCGTTGATTGCGATAGGTAGCGTAGACTTGTTCGTGAAAAGCGACCCAAATAAACCGAAACGAGCAAACGTCGCTGTGGGAGAGGAAGCTGATGATGACGTGACGTTTCCAAGTCGAGATGGTTGGTTTTTTGCATCAGGAATCGCAGCGCAAAATAGAATTGGTGTTCCAGCAAATCCCGAAAGAGAAGTGAGTGACGATCTCAATACCAAAAGTGTAGCGTTTGATTCACCTGGGTTATGGTTTGAGGCGACGTATGTTCGGATTTATTTCGGAGCTGTTAGCTTTAATATCTCGATTGGTGCGCAAGCTGGTCGTGGGAAGACGTTCCTCTGGGGAGGTCTCGGCGCCGCAGGATGGTATTAAACAGGGTTGCAGCGAAACTCTCTATCGATTCCTTGCTCTTCCCTACTCTCTTTCTTTTCCTCACTACGCAATTTTGGTACTCATCATCATCTGTGTATCATGCGTGTTAAAAAGAGATAAAACGGATGACGAGAATTCGGACGGCGATGTTGAGCTGAAGGGTGATCAAACCTATGATGCCCTAGCTTATGAAACGATGCCTCATCCGCGCAAGGTGACAGCTTGGGATACAAGAACCCTTGTAATGGCTTATCGTGCGAACATGTCTCCTAAGATGGATTCTTGTGAAAAAGAAATTCTCGCCGTTGCCGCCGAGGCCTCGAATGAAAATGCTCTTCTTCAATTTCAAAGTACGGTAAGTGCGATGGTTCGAGGAGATCCGGTCTTTTACCATTGGTGTTTTTACCAGATTATGACAAATCTTGATCTGAACCTCGAGAAGGGCGGCGCACTCATGGGGGAAAAGGCTGAAATTTTCTTTAAGTCCATGCGGGGGCTCTGGTTGCTCGCTATGACCCTTGATCAGGAGCGAGGATCGAAGAAATATTTTAACTATTTGCAGGAGCGTTATCTCCAAATTTCGAAAGATTACTTTGGTCGTGATTTAGATCCTATCTACAAACCGCTGAGTGAAGAAACACTTGAAAACTCAGGAATAACTACGAAAATTTTTAAAAACAAAAAGGCTGCACCGGCCAGTATCGACTAGGCATAGTTTGCCTATCACACTTAGGAAAAATTTACCGAGCGGACATTAAAACGTTCTTTCTCTAAAGTTTTTTTTTATTCATCCGAAAAGGATCATAGAAAGAGGATTTTAAGTCCATTCGTTTAGAAAATTTGGAGATCGCATTATAGTGATGCAAAAACACTCGTCAAATCGAAAAGCAAATCTTGCGCCCGCGCTCGTGGCTTTTCTAGTTGTTTTGTTCCTGGGAGCCATGGCCAATACCTCACTTGCGGCCGAAGAAACGCAGACCAAATCCCAGGATTCATCTGAAACAAAAGAGGTCGTTGCCAGTAGTGAAACGGGAGATGGATCGATTGTAAAAGAATCACCAAAAGCAAGCTCGAAAGCCCCAAAGAGACTCGACCCTGCGCAAGCGGCTGAAATGCAAAAGCTGGAGGAAGATGCGCCAGCGACGACCGTCCGTAAATTCCATGAAGTTTTGGACGAGCTTCTTGCAGAGTTTGGTTATGACGTTAAAACGGGTCAGATCGAGGGACTTAAAAATCTCGCAATCAGGAAAATCGAGGTCAGCGATGCTCTGCCGAGGTCTTATGAAAGCTATGTTGAACTTTTGATTGCCGAGAGGATCAGAGAAAATTCGAAGATTCGACTGATTAGTTGCCTTCCTTGTAAAACAAAGACATCGACCCTTGTTGAAGGCAAACTCATGATTACATCGCCAGCAACGAATATTACGCGTCTTAATGAGGTTGCTGCACAGCTTGGCGTTGATAATTTTCTGGATGTTGTCCTTGTTTACCATACGACGCACATGGTTCTCGCAATGCAGATATTTGAATCGACGACTAAAGAAATGGTGTGGGCGAGAACCTATAACAGTGAAACAATAAAGAGCCGTTTTCAAAAACTTGCTGTCGACTACAGTCAAGTTGAAAAAGCGCGCCCTGGTGAAGATTATGTCCCTGAGTATCGCTTGATGTTTGGGCTTGGAGGCGCAAGCTTACCTAACATTGGCGGCGAAGCTAAAGATAAGACCATGGTCAATGCCCAGATCAGATCGACTGAAAAATTCGACAATCGGCATTCGGAATTTGGACTTATGCTCTCGATTTACAGTTCGGTTTCATCGATTTTGAAAGACTACCCAAAAGACGAAGGTGATACTGGAAGCGGAGGAACGGGCACGCA
>CAILAO010000058.1 GCA_903832105.1 uncultured Pseudomonadota bacterium
GTTCGGCAGGACTTGAAGGTGAATATCATTCAAGGGCACTGACTCGCCAAACAGGAAAATTTCTTGGCACTTTTGCCAGCGGATTTGCGGAAGGAATGAAAGACAAAGAGACTGGCCCAATGGGGCAAACAATCGAAAGAGGTTCGGTCAAAAATGGCGTCTTAAATGGACTCAGCGCTTCAATGCTTAGTCAGGCGCGAGACACATCGCAAGACCTTGAAGGAGAGCGCCCCTATGTCGAAGTAGAAAAGGGAACTCCCTTTCTAATCTATCTTGATAAGGAGTTTTCTCCATGACGACTAATAGTAGCAGTCAGTCTCAAACAGTAGGAGATGATCGAATGCTATGGCTTGTCGGCGGGGCCTTGGTCCTCGCTCTCCTTTATAAACTCTGGCAAAGGATCGAGCCTTGGTATCTTTATTACCATGACAAACTTGTGATTCTTGCCATCGTAACTGGCTCTGTCGTCCTTTTGATTCTTCTAGCCCATCTTTGGAACTATTACGTCGAAGTGATTGACTACAATAAGTGCATCACTGGACCTTCTGACGATAGCGTATACCTTGGAAAAGATGAAAGAAGAAAGGATGTTTATCTGAAGGAAGAATTTAGAACCCTCCATGCCCAAGTGATCGGAACAACCAGCGCTGGAAAGACCGAAAGTGTGATCCTTCCTTGGGCGATTCGTGACATTGAGAGGGGAAATGGACTTCTTATTATCGACGGCAAAGCCGACACTTCATTTCTTCAAAAGATCTATAGCTATGTCCTTCAAAATGAAAGAGAAAGTGATTTTAAGTTTTTTTCGCTCGCACATGTAGGAAAGTCTTTCGTCTTTAATCCTCTCTCTGGCGGATCACCAAAGGACATCTCAGAACGCGTGTTTTCAAGCTTTAAGATCGAAAATGAATACTATCGAAATGTTCAATGTCAGTTATTCAAAGCTGCACTAAACCTGCTTAAGACAAACGAAATTCCATTTTCAATGGTTTCAGTAGAACGGATTTTTTTAGATCAGGTCTTCCTAGAAAGTCTTCTTTCGAAAACGACGATTAATTCAGAGATAGCTACTATCAATGATTTTTCTAAAATGCCTGAAGAAAAACGCTGGGAACTTTCAAGCGGACTTACTTCAAAACTTGGACATTTTACGAGCGGCGATCATGCACTTATCTTCAGCGGAATAGGCCCGGAGATCAATCTAAACGATGCGCTGTTCAAAAATCACATCTGTTATTTCCAGCTGCCAACGATGAAATATCCATTTTTGGGCGAAGCAACAGGGCGACTTATTCTTCAGGCGTTCCAATCTTCGGTTTCAGATAGGCATCTTAATCCAGACGCTAAAGGAGGTAAACATCGTTTCTTTTCATGTTTTCTTGATGACTTTCAAGATTTTATCCACGAAGGATTTGGCGCTCTCATTAATAAAGCAAGGTCTGCGAACGTCGGCGTTGTGTTCTCTCATCAATCGCTCGGTGATCTTGACAAGGTAAGCCCCGCGTTTCGAAACGTGGTGTCCACAAATACCAACATCAAAGTTGTCATGAGAACTACTGACCCTGAGACATGTGATCATTTTGCCAAGACATTTGGCACCGTAAGCACCGAAAAAAAGACCAAAAGAAAACGTCACACAGCTCTTGGAGACCAAGACACAGGAGAAGGATCGGTTAGGGAAGTCGAAGAGTATCGTTATCACCCAAATGTCATAAAAAATCTTCCGCTGGGAGCTGGCGTGGTTAGCATCCCACATCCAAAGGGCATCAAAGTGGTTAAAGTTTCGTTTGAAAAAAGAGAAGATCTCCCGTCTCAGGATCTTCCAGACATCAGAAAAGAACTACCGAGTATCAATGCAAGTGAAAAATCATCACAGCAAAAAGAAGGCGTTTCTCTGGCAAGTTAACTTTAATTGTGGAGGTTTGGTATGAAAGTATTTTGTCTTTTTATTCTTTCACTGCTTTTTCAATTAGCTCAAGGATGTGCAACATCTGGCGAAGCGGTCGGACTAGGAACTGGCGTCGGTGCTCTTGTCGGAGGGGGAGTCGGAGCAATGACAAATTCCGGTGGAACTGAGAAAGGGCGCATCCGAAACATTGCCATCGGAACTGGCGCAGGGGCTCTCGTAGGCGCTGGAGCTGTCTATGGGGCACAAAAGATAGTCGAATCAAGAGAAGACAAGGCTTTTGAAAAAGGAAAGACCGACGGAAAAAGGCTGGTTACGGAATATAGTACGCCAGGAGATGAGCCACAGCTACTCGGGCCAAGAGTTGAAGCGATTTACATTGATGATCAGGTGCGAGGCAATGTTTTTATTCCAGCTCATGTGGAATATAGAATTGTGGAGCCTGCAAGATGGCA